>NZ_JALBGW010000013.1:0-76239 GCF_023006485.1 Neorhizobium sp. BETTINA12A | reverse complement strand
AAAAGGTGCTGCGGGCGGCGGAAGAGCTCGGCTACCACGTCAACGACCTCGCCCGCGGCGTGCTTGCCAACCAGAGCCGGCTTGTCGGCATCGTCGCGACCAAGCCGGAAGTCGGTTTCCGTGCCCATCTGACCGCGGCACTCGCCAAGGCGCTGATCCAGCGTGGCAGCATCCCGATCCTCATCAATACCGGACAGGCGGAAGAGGAATTGCTGGCCGCCCAGAAAATGCTGATCGGCCACCGCGCCGAGGCGACGATCATCCTCTCCGGTTCACCGCCCGCAAGCTTCTTCGAACTCGCCCAGCGCAACGGCCAGCCGTTGGTGGTGATCGGCCGTTCGGAACCGGATGCCGATCATGTCCGCGCCGGCAATTCCGAGGCCTCGCGCAAGGCCGCCAATGCCTTTTTCGATGCCGGCCGTCGGCGCCTCGCCGTTGTCGGTTCGCAATCGGGGACGCCGAGCATCGTCGAACGCGAAAATGCCTTCACGGCGGCGGCGCGGTCGCTCGGCGCCGAAGTCCAGTCCGCCGGGGGGCCTGATTCCGACTATGACAGCGGCATAGCCGCCGCCCGCGAGCTGTTTGCCGGTGATGAAAGCCCGGATGCGGTGTTCTGCGCCAACGACCAGATTGCCTTCGGACTGATGGATTTCATTCGCATCGAGAAGAAACTGCGCGTCCCGGAAAACGTTGCGGTGATCGGTTTCGACGACGTGCCGGAAGCGGCCTGGCTGAGCTACAGCCTCACCACCTTCCGCCAGGACCCGGTCACCATGGCGCTGCGGGCCGTCGAGCTTCTGGAACGGCGCCTCGGAAACCCGGACGCTTCGCCGGGCTACGAGCGGGTGATCCCCGAACTGGTCGTGCGAAAGAGTTTCGTCCCGGTTTAAAGCTTCAACAGCTTGCGGGCGTTTTCCTTGAGGATCAGCGGCCGCACCTCGTCCTTGATCGAGATTGCGGCAAAATCCGCCATCCAGCGGTCCGGGGTGATCGCCGGCCAGTCCGAGCCGAACAGCATTTTGTGCTTCAGGATCGAGTTGGCGTACTGCACCAGGATCGCCGGAAAATATTTCGGCGACCAGCCGGACATGTCGATATAGACGTTCGGCTTGTGGGTCGCGACCGAAAGCGCCTCTTCCTGCCAGGGGAAGGAGGGGTGCGCGAGAATAATCGGCATGTCGGGAAAATCCGCCGCCACGTCGTCCAGATAGATCGGGTTGGAATATTTGAGCCGCATGTTCATGCCGCCGCGCATGCCGGCGCCGACGCCCGTCTGGCCCGTATGGAACAGCGTGATCGCACCCTCTTCGGCAATCGCCTCGTAGAGCGGGTAGGCCATCCGGTCGTTCGGATAGAAGGCCTGCATGGTCGGGTGGAACTTGAAACCCTTGACGCCGAATTCCCGCACCAGCCGGCGCGCCTCGCGGGCGCCCATCTTGCCCTTGGCGGGGTCGATCGACGCGAACGGGATCATGATGTCGCTGTTTTCGGCAGCGATCATCGCCACTTCTTCGTTGTTGTAACGCCGGAAACCGGTCTCGCGCTCGGCATCGACCGGAAAGATCACGCAGCCGATCTTGCGTTCGCGGTAATAGACGGCAGTCTCGTTCACCGTCGGCAGCATGCCCTTGTGGCCGGCCGGGTTCTTGAAATATTTGGCCATGCCGGCCTGGAATTGGTCATAGCCGTCGTCGCGCGGGCCGCAGCAGGGCTCTTCCGCATGGGTGTGGACGTCGATGGCGATCAGCTCGTCGATGTTCAAGGTTCGCTCCTCCCGATCCTTAAATTCAGCCCAGGCCTACGAATTTCCGCAGCAGGGACGTCAGTTGTTGGCGCTCGTCACCGGTAAGGTTGGCGCCGACCGACTCTTCGTAGGTGAAGAACCATTGGCTCGCCTGCTTCACCCTTGTCACCGCTTCCGGCGTCAGCGTGATCTCCACGGCGCGGCGATCGCCATCCGGCACCTTCCGAGAAACGAGGTTCTGATCCTCCAGCGCCCGGATCAGCTTGGTCATATGAGCCCGCTTGATCATCAGCCGTTGGCCGAGCACGCTTTGGCGGATGCCGGGATTGTGGAGAATGACCCAAAGCACGGAGAATTCCCCCGGCTTCAGATTGTGTTCGCCGACCTCTTCGAAAAAACGCTCGTAGATCTTGAGCTGCGCCAGCCGCATCAGGAAACCGAGCGCAGAATTGAGCCGGTCGAGTTCGACCTCGTCTGCGGTGCGGATCGGCATGTCCATGGGCGTTCCCCCTTATGCCGAGCCCGGCGCCTTCAAGCGCGCAGCGCGTTTTTCCAGGAAGGCGCGCAGACGCTCTTCGGCCTCAGGGCTGGTGGCGGTGAAGGAGGCGATGAAGGATTCGACGAAAAGTCCGTCTTCCTTGGCCATGTCCTGGATTCGCGGCAACGCGTTGAGCACCGCGTAGTTGGAAATTTCGGCGTTGCTGGCGGCGGCTTCCGCAAGCTCATGCGCCTTTTGCCGGGCCATGCCCTTTTCGACGACGTATTGCGCCAGGTTCCAGCGCTCCGCCTCTTCCGCCGAAGCGACACGGCCGGTCAGCATCATGTCGGTCATGCGGGCGACGCCCATCAGCCGTGCGGCCCGCACCGAACCGCCGCCGCCGACGAAGATGCCGCGCTGGCCTTCCGGCAGGGCGAAAAAGGCGGACTTGTCCGCAACCCGGATATGGGTGGCGGACGCCAGTTCGAGGCCACCGCCGACCACCGCCCCATGCAGGGCTGAAATCCACGGGATCGTGCCATGTTCGATGCCGGCAAACACCGCATGCCAGCGGCGCGAACCGCGCACGCCTTCGATCGGCGTTTTCTTGACGTGTTCGGCAAGGTCGAGCCCGGCGCAGAAGTGATCGCCATGGCCGAACAGCACGACGGCTTTCGCCTCGCTTTCGGCGCGCGCCACGGTCTCGGCGATCGTTTCAACGAAACGGTCGCTGATCGCATTGCGCTTTTCCGGACGATTGAGACCTATATGGGCAACATTGCCCTTGAGCTCATAGGTCACGAAGCTGGTTGCCGTATGATCGGCCATTTTATGCATTCTCCTCCAGCAACGGACGCTCCCCAGCCCGTCATCAGTTTTTGATCGTTTACAGGGAGATTGTTTCTTTGTAAACAAATTTTGGGAGCCCGATAGGGAGCATCGACGTCTGGGAGGAGAAGTCATGAGCGGAAAACCTGTGCGTGACGTGAAGCTGTGGTCGCCTGTGGTCGGCTGGGAAGAGCGGCCGAACGGCGAGTTCGTGGTCTGGCGTGAGGATCCGCTCGGACCTTATCCCGACAAGCTCAACGAGCGGCTGATCCATTGGGCGAAAACCGCACCCGACCGCACCTGGATGGCGGATCGCGAAGGGACGGCCGAGTGGCGCAGGGTGAGTTTTGCGCAGGCGCTGGATCAGGTGCGCCGCATCGGCCAGTTCCTGCTGGACATGAAGCTCTCGGCCGAAAATCCGCTTGTCATCCTTTCGGAAAACTCGATCGAGCATGCGCTGATGGCGCTCGGCGCCCAGCATGTCGGTATCCCTTCGGCGGCGATTGCGCCGGCCTATGCGACCATCTCCTCGGACTTTTCAAAGCTGCACGACATCGCCAGGCAGATCACCCCCGGCCTGATATTCGCCGACGACGCGGCTGCTTTCCGCAACGCTGTCGATACGGCTTTCGGAGCGGATATCCCGTTTGCCGGGATGCGTAACCTGCCCGAGGGCCGGTCCGGCACTTATCTTCTCGACGACATCCTCAAGACCGAGCCGACAGTGGCCGTGGACAAGGCTTTTGACGCAGTCGGGCCGGATACGGTTGCGAAATTCCTGTTCACCTCGGGCACGACCGGCTCGCCCAAGGCGGTGATCCAGACGCAGCGCATGCTATGCTCCAACCAGGAGATGGTGACTGACTGCTATTCCTATTTCCGCGACGAGCCGCCGGTCCTAGTCGATTGGGCGCCCTGGAACCACACCGCCAGCGGCAACAAGGTGTTCAACATCGCCATCTATAACGGCGGCACCTATTACATCGACCGCGGCAAGCCGAGCCCGGCGCTGATGGCCCAGACGATCGCCAACCTGAAGGAAATCTCGCCGACCTGGTATTTCAACGTTCCCGCCGGCTACGAGATGCTGATCCAGGCGATGCGCGAGGACGAGGGGCTTCGCAAGACCTTCTTCAAGGACCTGAAGCTCTTGATGTATGCCGGCGCCGGCATGGCGCAGCATACCTGGGATGCGCTGATCGAGCTTTCCGAAATGACGATCGGCGAACAGGTGCCGCTCGGCACCGGCATCGGTTCCACCGAGACCGCGCCGTTCGCGATTTTCTGCACCGAGCCGCAGGAAAAGCCCGGCAATATCGGCGTCCCCGGCCAGGGGGTCACCATGAAATTGGTGCCGATCGACGACAAATACGAACTGCGCCTCAAGGGTCCGAACGTCACCCCAGGTTACTGGCGCAACGAGAAACTGACCAAAGAAGCCTTCGACGACGAAGGTTTTTACCGGATCGGCGACGCTGTAAAGTTCGCCGTGCCCGGCGATCCGCGCCAGGGGTTCTATTTCGACGGCCGTACGGCTGAAAACTTCAAGCTGCAGACCGGCACCTGGGTGGCGGTCGGCGTGTTGCGGGCACAGCTCGTCAATCAGTTTGGCGGGTTGATCCGCGATGCAGTCATCACCGGCGAGAACCGGGCCGAGCTCGGGGCGCTGGCGGTGCCCTTCATGCCGGCACTGCGCGAACTGATCGGCGGCGACACTGCCCTTTCCGACGAGGCGGTGGTTGCCCATCCGAAGGTAAGGGCGGCGATCATCGAGCGGCTGAAGGAACATCAGCGCCAGTCGAGCGGTTCGGCAACGCGCGTCATGCGCATGATGCTGATGACCCAGCCGTTGCGTTTCGAGAAGGGCGAGGTAACCGACAAGGGCTCGATCAATCAACGCGCCGTGCTCGCCCATCGCGGCGATCTCGTCGAGGAACTGTATGGCGATGCGCCGGGGGTCATCCGGGTCGGCAAGGAGCTTGCGGCATGAGGATCGAAGGAACAAGCGCCGTCGTCACCGGTGGTGGATCGGGGCTCGGCGAGGCGACGGCACGGCTGCTCGCGAAACTCGGGGCCGTGGTGCATGTCTTCGACCGCAACCAGGCTGCAGCCGAAAAGGTCGCGACCGAGATCGGCGGCGTGGCGCTCTCGGGCGACGTGACCAGCGAGGACGATGCGGCTCGGGCGCTCGACGTTGCGGCGAAGGCCAGTGACGGCTTGCGCATCCTCGTCAACTGCGCCGGTATCGGCACGGCGGGGCGCATCGTCGGCAAAAATGGCCCGATGCCGCTTGCCGATTTCGAGCGGGTCATCCGCGTCAACCTGATCGGTACGTTCAACATGATGCGGCTTGCGGCCGATCGCATGTCTGGCCTGCCCGAGCGCGACGACAAGGCACGTGGCGTCATCGTCAACACCGCCTCGGTCGCCGCCTTCGAGGGACAGATCGGCCAGGCGGCCTATGCGGCCTCCAAGGGCGGCATCGTTTCGCTGGCTTTGCCGGCGGCGCGCGAATTCTCCCGTTTCGGCGTGCGGGTCAACACTGTAGCACCCGGCATCTTCCTGACGCCGCTGCTCTACGAATTGCCACAGGAAGCCCAGGACAGCCTTGCCAGCGCGATTCCCTATCCGTCCCGGCTCGGCGATCCCGGCGAGTTTGCCGACGCGGTGCGGTTCGTGATCGAGAACCAGTATGTCAACGGCGAAGTGATCCGGCTCGACGGCGCACTGCGCATGCAGCCGCGGTGACCGGCGATGTCGTTTGCGGATCAGGCCGACCGAACGCTGGACATCCTGGCTCTGACGCCGGGCTGGCACCGGCTGAAAGAGCTCCGTGAGGATTGCGACGACGAGACGGTTGCCGCGATTATCGGGGAGTCGGCGAGTTTTGCCGAGGGCGTGCTGGCGCCGCTGAATGCGGTGGGCGACCGGATCGGTGCGAGGATGGTCGACGGTCGGGTGAGGACGCCGGATGGCTTTGCCGACGCCTTCCGGCAATATGCCGAGGCCGGCTGGCTGGGCATGGACGTGGCCGAGAAATTCGGCGGCCAGGCCGTTCCGCTGACCTTGCATGCGGCCTGCGCGCCGCTGTTCGAGCGCGGCTGCGTGGCGCTGATGATGGCGGCCGGCTCCACCCGCGCGGCGGCACATCTTCTGGCTGAAGCCGCCGACGAGGCGACCGCAAACGAATGGGTGCCGAAACTTAGCACCGGCGAATGGGCGGCGACGATCTGCATTTCCGAACCGGAAGCGGGTTCCGACGTCGGCCGGCTGCGCACGAAGGCCGAACTCAGCGATCGCGAATGGCTGATCACCGGCCAGAAGATCTGGATCTCCTTCGGCGATCACGACATGGCAACCCGCATCGGTCATTGCCTGCTCGCCCGCACCAACGACCAGCCCGGCACGCGCGGCATCAGCCTGTTTCTGGTGCCGAACCTCATCGATGGTCAGCCGAATGGGGTTTCGGTCGATCGAATCGAGGAGAAGATGGGCCTGCATGGCTCGCCCACCTGCGCCATGCGGTTCGACAATGCCCAAGGCACCATGCTCGGCCGCGAAGGGCGCGGCCTGCCGCAGCTTTTCACCATGATCGAGCTGATGCGGCTGCTCACCGGCTGCCAGGGACTGGGCATTGCCTCCGCCGCGGCCGATATTGCCGAGGACTATGCCAAGGAGCGCCGTCAGGGCGGACGGCCAGATCAGCCGCCGGTGCCGATATCGAGCCATCCGGACGTGCAGCGCCAGCTGCATGAGATCCGCAGCTCCACGGAAATCCTGCGCGCCGCCATTCTCGAACTTGCCACGACAATGGATATTGCCCGGCTGGAGCCCGAGTCCGGCCTGGAGGACTTTACCGGCTGGATGCTGCCGCTGATCAAGAATTTTGGCGCAGCGGCGGGGTTCGAGACAGCGAATGCGGCGATCCAGGTGCTTGGCGGCGTCGGTTACACCCGGGATTGGCCGCTCGAACAATATCTTCGCGATGCCCGCATCATGACCATTTATGAGGGCACGACGGGCATGCAGGCGCTGGATTTCCTGACCCGCCGCCTCTGGCGGGACAAGGGGCGGGGGCTCGCGCTTTTCCTCGAGAAGGCACGCGACGAAATTGACGCCTACATCGCCGAACATCCGGCGGCATCGGAACAGGCTCTCGCGGCCCTCGATGGGTTCGAGCGCTTGAGCGGGCGGATGACGGAGCTTCAGAGCGATCCGGATGCCGCCCTCTACCGCGCTGACAGCTATATGCGGGCCGCCTGGTCGGCAGTGTCCATATGGATGGCATTGCGGATCTCGGAAACAGGTGCGGTCCGGAGACTGGCTGCGGAGTTCGATTTCCACAGCGCACGTTGCGGCTGATATGGAACGCGGCCGGAGTTGCGGAACCCCGGAAAATATGCGCGTGATACCGGCTCGGATTTTTTCTCGAAACGAGAAAGACAGTGAACATACTTCTCGATATCGGCGCATTCCTGGCAACCGCCCGCGCCGGCAGTTTTTCCGCCGCCGGCCGTGACTTGGGTGTCGCGACCTCGGTCATCACCAAGCGAGTGAAGCGGCTCGAAGACCATCTGAACACCCAGCTTTTCGTGCGCACCACAAGACGGCTGGCCCTGACGCTCGACGGTGAGCGGCTGAGGCCGCGCCTGCAACTCCTGGTCGGCGAGATCGAGGAGACACTGGCGACGCCGAACACCCACGAACTCGGGCTGACCGGTTCGCTGCGCATCAAGGCGCCGACGACGCTGACCTCGATGTTCTTCGGCGATATCTGCGCCGCGTTCCAAGCCGCCAATCCGCGGGTGAAGATGGAGATCGTGCTAATCGACCGTTCGGTCAATCCGCTCGAGGAGGGGTTCGACGTGGCGATCGGCGCGCTGCCTCAATCCTACGCGTACGTGATCGACCACCCGCTTTGCCCATATCCACGCGTCCTCTGCGCATCGCGGGACTATCTGGCAAGCCGCAAGCGGCCCAAGACGCCTACTGAACTCGTCGGCCACGAATGCATCACCTTCCACACGATCGGCACGACCTGGACCTTCCAGATGGAGACGAGCACGATCAACGTGGAGATCACCTCGAATTTCACGGCCAATGACAGCCGGGTCCTGCTTGCCGCTGCCCGTCAGGGGCTGGGACTGGCGATCCTGCCCAGGTTCCTCGCTCGGTCGGATCTCGATAGCGGCACGCTCGAGGAGGTGATGCCGGAATTTCCGGTCGAGCCGCTCTGGGTCAAGGCGTCCGTGCCCAGGATCAAGATGAACAAGGTCGTGGTGTCCGAGTTCATATCCTACGTGCAGAAGCGGTTTTCGGAAGGGGTGCCGGATCAGGTCATTCCGATGTTCTAAGAAAATCCGGATGCATCCGCAGCTTTCCGCCTTTCGCTAGACCAAACCGCTGAAATCCTTCGGCGGGACCTTTCTCGAAACAAGAAAGCTGATCGCATCACTTGCCGGGTTCAAGGCGAGGCGGCTTGGGTTACGATCATCCCCAAAGCGCCGGGAGGGCGCAGGCTGTACGGGAGGGTTCGATGGCGGAGACGCTGAGCAGGGAAACGCGGATCGTCCGACGCGAGAAGTCGGCGCCGTTCCGCAGGCTCAAGGCGGATATCTGCGTCGTCGGCGCCGGCATCGCCGGGATTTCGGCCGCACTCGAAGCCGCCAAGCTTGGCCGCAAGGTAGTCATCGTCGATGGCCAGGCGGCGCTCGGCGGGCAGGCGGTCAATTCGATCATCGCCACGTTCTGCGGCCTGTTTTCGAACGGCACGCATGGCTACCAGTTCACCTATGGCATTGCCGACAAGTTGCTTGCCCATCTTGAAAGCCAGGACCGGTCGATCTATTACCGCCATGGCCCGAACACCACGGTCGTTTACTACGACGAAGTAGTCCTCGGTCGCTGGATGGAGAGTAGCATTCTGGATGCCGGCATCGATGTCGTGCTCGGCGCGCAGATCCTCGACGTGCATGTCGAAGGCCGCCGTGTCGTCCAGACCGATTTCATGACCCGTTATGGCGGCGTGTCCATCGAGGCGACCGGCTGGGTGGAGGCGAGCGGCGATGCGGCGCTCGTCTGGCAGGCCGGTTTCGCCTGCCGCCAGCCGGAAAAGGGCGGCGTTTTCGGTACGCAGATGGTGGTGCTGGAAAACATCGACGAAGCCAGGCAGCCGACCCGTTACGAGATCGGCGACCGGATGAAGGAAAAGGCGGCAAGCTACGGCCTGCTACGCCGGGAAGGCCTCGGCTTCACCATCCCGGGCCGCGGTATCGCCGCCATGAACATGACCCATGTGGAAACCCCGCTCGATCCGGTCGAGGCGTCCAGGAAGGCGCTGGAAGGCAAGGACCAGGCGGCCCGCGCCGTGGAGTTCCTGAAGACGGAATTCCCGGAATGCTTCGGCAATGCCCGCATCCGCTCCTTCGGCCTGCCGGGCATCCGTCAGACCCGCTGGATCGCCGGCAGCCATCACCTGACCGTCGACGAGATCAAGGCCGGCACCAAGTTCGACGACGCCGTTGCCCGCACCGCCTGGCCGATCGAGCTGCATGACCATGGCGACGGCCACCACTGGATCACTTTCGACGAAGAGCATGCCCATTACATTCCGCTCGGCAGCCTGACGCCCGGCGAGTGCGATAACATTGCCGCCGCCGGCCGCTGCGTCGACGCGGATTCCGCTGCACTTTCGAGCATCCGCGTCATGGGCCCGTGCATCGCCATGGGCATGGCGGCCGCCAACGCGCTCGACCTTGCCGGCACCGGCAGCGTGCACCAGATCGACCGCGATGCGCTGCGCGAGCGGGTTTCCGACAACGTCGAAAAGAAGCATTATCGGTGGGCCGACGCGAAAATGCGCGCCGCATCGTGAGGAGGACGCGATGAACCTGACGGATCACGAAAAGGCCATGTATGACGGCGAGCACGGCCGCGCCAAGGCGCGCGCCATGGACCTGCTGGTTCGTTACGGCGAAGCGCTCGGCGCCGAACGGCTGGTCGAGACCAACAATGTCGCCGGCGCCTTCAACGCCTCGACGCCCTCCGTGCAGGCGATCGCCGAAAAGGGCATGGAGCACGTCTATTCAGAGCTCAACCTCGACAGCGACGAAGTTGTCGAGGTGCCGCATATGGTGGCGCATACCTGCCAGCTCATCACCGGCATCGACAACGACAATTGGGAACTGCAGGGCGTCGACAAGGCGCTTGTGGACATGCAGCGCGCCAATGAGAAGTACCTGGGGCGGCGCGGCGTCAACATGTTCGCCACCTGCACGCCCTATCAGGTGGGCAATGTACCGGTGAAGGGCGAACACTGCGCCTGGATGGAATCGTCGGCCGTCATCTACTGCAACTCGGTGCTCGGCGCCCGCACCAATGTCGAGGGCAAGGAAAGCACCGGCGCTGCGGCGCTGACCGGCCGCATTCCTTACTGGGGTTTCCACATCACCGAAAACCGCCGAGGCACCCATCTGGTCGAGCTCGATATCGAGGTCGACGACATGATGGATTGGGGCCTGCTTGGTTATTATATCGGCGAGGTGATCGGTGAGGAAATCCCGGTCCTGAAGCGCACGGGCCGCCAGCCCGACCTCATCAAGCTCAAGCATTTTGGCGCAGCCGCCGCTTCGTCCGGCGGTGTCGAGATGTATCATATCCCCGGCATCACGCCGGAAGCGGATTCGATCGAGGAAGCCTTCGGCGGCCTTAAGGTCAAGGGCACGTTCCGCTACGGTGCCAAGGAACGCCGCGAGACCTATGAGAAGTTGCAGAGCTCGACCGAGAAAAAAGTCGATTTCATCATGCTCGGCTGTCCGCACAACTCCATCGACCAGATGGCGCTGATCGCCCATATGCTCGAGGACAAGAAGATCCATTCGGATGTGCAGCTCTGGGTGCACACACCGCGGGCGATCAAGCAGGTCGCCGAGCGCAACGGCTATATCGACGTCATCCGCGAAGCCGGCGGGGTCGTCATGAGCGATACCTGTCCCGCCATTTCCCGCCGGCTGCCGGCTGGGACCAAGGTCATCGCCACCGATTCGGCCAAGCAGGCGCATTACCTGCCGGCGATCACCGGCGTGCAGGGCTGGTTCGGCTCGGTCAGCGATTGCGTCGATGCCGCCTTGACGGGTGAGTGGAACGGGAGGGTCTGATGGATATCGTAACAGAAGCAAAACCCGGAACCATCGAGCTCAAGGGCCGCAAGGTGGTGGCCGGCCGCGCCGAGGGCGAGGCGCTTGTCACGACCGAGACGATCTCCGGCTGGGGTGGCATCAACGAGCGCACCGGCACGGTCATCGAGCGTCGGCATGAGATGCGCGGCGTCTCCTTCGCCGGCAAGATTCTGGTTTTTCCGGGCGCGAAAGGCTCGTCCGGCTGGTCGGCCTATTTCCACATGACTCGGCTAAACGGCGTCCAGCCGGCGGCGATGATCTTTACGCGGATGACCACCAAGATCGCGCTCGGCGCCGTCGTCACCCGCGTTCCGGCGATCACCGAGCTCGATCAGGACCCGCTCGATGTGATCGAGACCGGCGACTGGGTAGTGGTCGATGCCGATGCCGGCACGGTGACCGTAACCAAGAAATCCTGAAAGCGATGTTCGCTCTCGCAGGCCTGCCCACTCGACGGCCATACCCATCGCCGACTATAAGATGCGGCGAAACGGACAAGGAGGAGTGGACATGTCGAAAGTAGCGATCGTAACCGGCGCCGGCTCGGGCGTTGGCAGGGCCGTCGCCATCGGGCTTTTGAACGCAGGCTATCGGACTGTGCTCGCCGGCCGGCGCGAGAGCGAGTTGCGGGGTACGGCGGAACTGGCCAGCGGGGAATCGCTGGTGGTGCCGACGGACGTCACCGATCCAGCAGCCGTCGACGCCTTGTTTGCGGCGACGCAAGAAGCCTATGGTCGTCTCGATCTTCTGTTCAACAATGCCGGCCGCGGCACGCCGGCCGTTCCGATCGACGAATTGCCGCTTGAAACCTGGCGCGCCGTCATCGACCTCAACCTCAATGGCGCCTTCTATTGCGCCCGGGCGGCCTTCGGGATGATGCGGCGGCAGAGCCCGGGCGGCGGGCGGATCATCAACAACGGCTCGATTTCGGCCCATGTGCCGCGCCCGTACCAAGCCGCCTATACCGCCACCAAACACGCCATTACCGGTCTGACCCGCCAGATCGCGCTCGACGGGCGGCCGCTGAACATCGTCTGCGGTCAGGTGGATATCGGCAATGCCGACACGCCGATGACGGTGCGGATGAAGGAAGGCGCGCTGCAAGCCGATCTGACGACTGCCGTGGAGCCGGTCATGGACCCGAAACACGTGGCCGATGCGGTGCTCTATATGGACGGATTGCCTTTGGAGGCCAATGTCCTGTTCATGACGGTGATGGCAAACGGCATGCCCTACGCCGGCCGCGGCTGAGATCGGCCGCCGGCCGCCTTGATCTTGCCCGGAAGCTCGACCAGCGTCAGAAAATAATCGGAAGGAAACATCCCATGCAGCAGGCACTGGTGCTCGAGAAAAAAGGCGTCCTCTCGTTGAGGGAAATCGATCTTCCGACCGACATCGGGCCGGGGGACGTGAAGATCGCCATCGATACGGTCGGCGTCTGCGGCAGCGACGTTCATTATTACACCCACGGCGCGATCGGGCCCTTTGTTCTGCGCGAGCCGATGGTGCTCGGCCATGAGGCGGCCGGCATCGTCGTCGAGGTCGGCAGCGAGGTGAAGACCTTGAAGGTTGGTGACCGCGTCTGCATGGAGCCCGGCGTGCCGAACCTTTCGTCCCGCGCTTCCAAGCTCGGTCTCTACAACGTCGATCCAGATGTCCGTTTCTGGGCGACGCCGCCGATCCACGGGGTGCTGACGCCGGAAGTCATCCACCCTGCGGCCTTCACCTACAAGCTGCCGGACAATGTTTCCTTTGCCGAAGGCGCCATGGTGGAACCGTTCGCGATCGGCATGCAGGCCGCCAGCCGCGCCCGCATCCAACCCGGCGATGTCGGTGCGGTGATCGGTGCCGGCCCGATCGGCATCATGGTGGCGCTGGCGGCACTCGCGGGCGGTTGCGCCCGCGTGTTCATTTCGGATCTGAGCCCCGACAAGCTGAAGATCGCCGGCCAGTATCCGGGCATCATCCCCGTCAACATTACCGAACGGCCGTTCGCGGAAGTCATCGCCGAGCAGACCGGCGGCTGGGGCGCGGATGTGGTGTTCGAGGCGAGCGGCAGCCCGAGGGCCTATTCCGGTATGTTGGACCTGGTACGGCCCGGTGGCGCCTTCGTGCTGGTCGGCCTGCCGGTCGAGCCGGTGCCGCTGGACGTCGCAGGCGCCATCTCCAAGGAGGTTCGCTTCGAGACCGTGTTCCGTTACGCCAACATCTTCGACCGGGCGCTGGAACTGATCGCCTCGGGCAAGGTGGACCTGAAGCCGCTGATCACCGGCGTCTTCGATTTCAAGGATTCGATCAAGGCCTTCGAGCGAGCCGCCGCCGGACATCCATCGGACGTCAAGCTGCAGATCGTGCTGAACAGCAAGGCCTGATCAGGCGGCGCGGGTAAAGCGCTTCGAAAGCGATGCCGGCTTGTGAAGTGGCACGCGGCGGAGCATTTCGAGCGCGAACAGGCGGGCGTTCTGCCGGGCTTTGTCGAGATTGCTGATGCGGTTTTCGTCCATCGTGTAGAGCGTACCGCCAAGATCGAAGATGTCGCGGAAGGCGGCACGTTCGATGATCGGCGTGTCCAGCACTTCGACCTTGCGCTCGGCGAGCAGCATCTTCACCGCCAGCAGCGCACGGGTGGTGACCATCGAGTTGACGCGGGTCAGCACGACCGAGTGCGGCACGTGAAGATTGGCCTTTTCTTCGAGATAGCGCAGCAGTTCAAGCACGTTTGCACCGCCCTGGGCATCCATGGCGCAGCCCTGGATCGGGATCAGCACGTGGTCGGAGAGGCCGATCGCCTTGGCGAGCAGCGGGCTCTGCGCACCGGGAAGATCGAGCACGAAATAATCGGTCTTGTGGCGGTTTTCGGAAATATGCCGGTCGATCGAGGCCTGCGTCACGTAGGAAATGACGTTGAGTTTGTCGTTATGCGGCGAGAGCATGTGCCAGCGGGTGATCCAGTATTGCGGATCGGCATCCAGGATCGTGACGCGGTAGCCCTGCTCAACGAGTTCTGTTGCAAGAAGGAGCACAGCGGTGGTCTTGCCCGCTCCGCCCTTGGTGTTGGCAAAGGTAATGACTGGCATCTTGGGTCCCTGTCCGGCTACGAGCGTAAGATTGCTCTCTCACCGCACCCTCATGATGCGTTGCCCCATTCTTGCCAAACATGGTTAACGAGACGTGAAAATCCGTTGCCAGATCTTACCGGCGACGATCGGCGGCGAGGATTTCCCGGGCGATCTGTTCGAGCGACACGACCTTGTCGACGCCGCCATGGGCGATGGCTTCCTTGGGCATGCCGAAGACCACCGACGACGCCTCGTCCTGGGCCACCGTATAGGCGCCTGCCTGATGCATCTCGTTCATGCCGCGGGCGCCGTCGTCGCCCATGCCGGTCATGATCACGCCCATCGCGTTGGCGCCAGCCGAGCGGGCGGCGGACCGGAACAGCACGTCGACGGAAGGGCGATGCCGGCTGACGAGCGGACCCGAGCGGACCGAGACTTCATAACGCGCGCCGCGCCGTTCGAGCAGCATATGTTTGTCGCCAGGCGCGATGAGCACATGGCCGCGCAATACCGGATCGCCTTCGGCTGCTTCCTTGACCTCGACTTCGCAAAGGCTGTTGAGACGCTTGGCGAAGGCGGCGGTGAATTTTTCCGGCATATGCTGGACGATGACCAAGCCCGGAGAATTGGCCGGCAGGGCTTCGAGAAGCTCGCGCAGAGCTTCGGTTCCGCCAGTCGAGGCGCCGACGCAGACGACCATTTCGGTGGTCTTCGCCATGGCTCCGAGCTTGGGAGGCGGAAGCATCGCATCGGCCGTAAGCTTGGCGGTCGTGCCGCCTTCGGAAATGCGCGACGGACGCAGCCGGCCGACGCGGGCGCGTGCGGCTCCCTTGACCGCGGTGCGGATCCTTTCGCCGGACTCGGCGAGGTGGTCGGCCGCGCCGATCTTCGGTTTCAGGATAACGTCGACGGCGCCCGCTTCAAGCGCCTGCATCAGCGTTTCCGAGCCGCTTTCGGTCAGCGACGAACACATCACCACCGGGATGGGATGCTGCGCCATCAGCTTGCGGAGAAAAGTGATGCCGTCCATCTGCGGCATTTCCACATCGAGCGTGATGACGTCGGGAATTTCCTCGCGCAGCTTGCGCGCCGCCATGAAGGGATCGCTGGCCGCGCCGATGACTTCGATATCCGGATCCGCCGACAGGACGGCCGTCAGGGTCTGGCGGACGCTGGCTGAGTCATCGATGATCAGAACTCGAATTTTGCCGGTCATGGTTCATACCCGCTTGAACACAGTATTTGCCACCTGCCGGATCGGCAGATCGAAGCCGGTCACGGTTTCCGAGTGACCGATGAACAGATAGCCTCCCGGAAGCAGGGCTTCGCAAAGGCGCGACAGCACGTGCTGCTGAGTCGGCTTGTCGAAATAGATCAGCACATTGCGGCAGAAGATCATGTGCATCGGATCGCCGATGGGATAGGCCTCGTCCATCAGGTTCAGCCGGGCGAAACCAACGCGGGAGCGCAGTTTCGGCGAAATTCGCATCTCCTGCCGTCGCTTGTCGGATGGCCGCATGACATATTTGTTCATCATGTCTGCCGGAACGGGTGCCAGGAGATCGCTCTGGTAGATGCCGCGCTGGGCCTTCTGCAGCACGTCGGTCGAAAGATCGGTAGCAAGCACGAAATAGTCGCGTTCCGGCGTCGACGAACTCAGAAATTCCGAAAGCACCATGGCCATCGTATAGGGTTCGGCGCCCGTCGAGCAGGCGGAACTCCAGGTGCGGATGCGCCGGTCGGCATAGGTCTTCAGGATGTCCGGCAGCGCCGTCTGTACCATGTAGTCGAAATGCTTCGGCTCGCGGAAGAAATCGGTCTTGTTGGTGGTCACCGCATCGATGAGGAAGATCGACTCCGCTTCAATGCCGCCGTGCTTGAACAGATAGTCGCAATAACTGTCGAAGGTCGGCATGGCCGTGACCCGCAGGCGCCGGCGAAGCCGCCCCTCCAGCATCGTCATCTTGCTGTGCGGCATCTTGATGCCGCTATAGTCGTAGATGTACTTCGAAAGCAGATCGAAGTTGCGCTTGCTCAGCCGATCATCGAGCGGCTGGCTTCTCATTGCTGCATTCACGCACATGCCCCCGTACAAGAACCTATTCGGTTATGCCAATTCCGTCATGCGACCTGAGACTGCGGCCCCACATCGGCGAGAGCCGATCCGGAATCCGAAAATAGCCGTGCAAGATCGACGACGACGACGAAACCGCTCTCCCGCCGCACCACGCCGGCGATATAATCGGAGCGCCAGCGCACGCCGATATCCGGTGCCGTCTCGATCTGTTCCTTGCGGAACGGCACGACCTCGAAGACCCGGTCTGCGACGAGGCCCAGCACCAGGACGCGATCGGCGACCGGCACGTCGAGCACCAGGATGCGCGTATGTGGCGTCTTGACCGTCCTCGTCATGCCAAGGCGAAGACGAAGGTCGATCACAGGCACGCCCTGTCCGCGCACATCGCGCAGGCCGAGCAGGTATTCCGGGCCGTGTGGGATCTTGAAGGGTTCCTCGTGGTCGAGAATCTCGCGGACCACCTCGACGGGGACCGCAAAAATCTCGTCGCCGAGGCTGAAGGTCACGAATTGGGATTCGGAGGATATGACTGCCATTACGCGCTCTCCCTGAAATCGTCATCGTCCGCGTCCGGGCCGCCCATCGACAGGTCGAGGGCAAAACCTTTCACGCGGGCCTGTTGTGCGGTCACCGAGTGGCCGGCCGAATAAGCCTTTGCCGGCGGCTGGGTCTTGGCCTTCGCCGGTGCGGGCTTGGCGGTCGGGGCCGGCTGGTTTCGCTGCTTGGACCCGGCCCGTTCGACCTTGAAGAATGCGATCGAGGCCTGCAGTTCTTCCGCTTGAGCGGCGAGTTCTTCTGAAGTCGCGGACATCTGTTCAGAGGCGCCGGCGTTCTGCTGTGTCACCTTGTCGAGCTGCTGGATCGCTTCGTTGATCTGCGAAGCACCGATGTCCTGTTCACGGCAGGCGGCGGAGATTTCCGACACGAGTTCCGCGGTCTTGTGGATGTCCGGCACCAGCTTATTGAGCATCTCGCCGGCTTCGGTGGCGACCTGCACGGTCTCGCCCGAAAGCGCGCTGATTTCGGCGGCGGCAGCCTGGCTACGTTCGGCAAGCTTGCGGACTTCTGAGGCGACGACCGCGAAGCCCTTGCCGTGTTCGCCGGCACGGGCGGCTTCGACCGCGGCGTTGAGAGCAAGAAGGTCGGTCTGGCGGGCGATTTCCTGGACGATCGAGATCTTCTGGGCAATCGTGCGCATGGCGCCGACGGCGCGTCCGACAGCCTGGCCGGACGCTTCGGCGTCACGCGACGACTGCCGGGCGATCTTTTCCGTCTGGGCGGCGTTATCGGCGTTCTGCTTGATGTTGGCTGCCATCTGCTCCATCGAAGAGGAGGCTTCTTCAGCCGACGAGGCCTGCTCGGTGGCGCCCTGGCTCAGCTGTTCCGAACTTGCCGACAGTTCCTGGCTGCCCGAAGAGACGTTGTTTGACGCTGCAAGCGCGTCGGCCACGACACCTCGAAGACGTTCCACCATGCTCTGCAGCGCAAGACCGAGCGTGTCCTTCTCGGAGAGTGGCTTTGGCGAAATGGTCAGGTCGCCATTGGCGATCTGGTCGGCCACGTGCGCCGTGGTCCGCAGATTGGCGACCATGCTCTGCATGGCGAGCCCAAGCGTATCCTTGTCGGAAAGCGGCTTGGCATCGACCGAAAGGTCGCCCTCGGAAATACGCTCGGCGATCGCCGCCGTATTGCGGAGATTGCCGGTCATCACGTTGACCGTATCGATGAGGTCCTTGATCTCGTCATTGGTCTTGACCTCGACCTTCTGGTTGAGGTCTCCGATCGCCACGGCATTGGCGATCAAGGATATCTTTTTCAGGCCTCGGCTGATGCCGAAAGCGATCCAGAGGGCGGCGGCGATCGCCACGATCGTTGCCAGAGAGGCGATGGCGAGGACAAGATTACGCGTGCTGTTGTATTGTTCGTCCGTGGCCTGATCCGTTGCAGCCATTTGGTTCTTTGCGGCCTGGACGCGCTTGTCGATGGCGCTTTCGATCTCGTCGATCAGCTCTCGGCCTTGGCCTGCGATGATCACGACCGCTTCGTTGGACTTGCCGGCCTTGACAAGATCGCGGATTCGGGTGTCGAGAGTCACGATCTGCTGAAACTTGAGGCCGACATCTCTCCAAGCCTGCCTGCCTTCCTCTGTAGAGGCAAGGCCGGCAAGTTTCTCAAGTATCGTCTTGAAGTTCTGCTGGTTACGGTCACTGGCTTCGGCATAGGTGTCGAAGTCCTTGGGATTGCTTGCATTTACCATATTGAGCTGCGCCCGGGTCAGGCGAAGCTGGATATTGCCCAGGTCCTGCGCGGTTTCCAAACGCGCCGCCGGCCCGGCGATCAGTTTGCCGATCGCGTCGTTCAGGTTGGACAAGCTGTATATTCCGAAGCCCGCCACGCCGATTAGCAGCGCTATGACCAAGCCATAAGTGAATGCCAGCTTCAATTTGATAGTAAACCGCATTTTAAGGTCTCCGAAATCCTTCAGGTCGGGGAATGCTTCATCTCGGATGCGATCGAGAAAGCCTCACGATCAGGATACTTCCTAACGGCAGTCGTTTCGTTGCTCGCACCAACGCAATAACGCTGGCTATCGCGGGGCCGCCTGACGGCCCCGCTCATTGGTTGGGGTGAGCGCTCAGGCGCTTTCCCGGAAGTCGTCGTCATCACCGTCGGGACCGCCCATCGACAGATCGAGAGCAAATCCTTTGGCGCGTGACTGCTGAGCTGCGACGGAATGGCCGGCCGGACGGGGCGCAGGAGCCTTAGACGGCTGTTTTGGGCCAGGCTTTGCTGTTGTGTGAGCCTTGGCGCCCGGCTGCGGCCGCGCTTTTGCGCCCGCCCGTTCGACCTTGAAGAATGCGATCGAGGCCTGCAGTTCTTCCGCCTGAGCGGCGAGCTCTTCCGAAGTCGCCGACATTTCTTCCGAGGCACCGGCGTTCTGCTGGGTCACCTTGTCGAGCTGCTGGATCGCTTCGTTGATCTGGCTGGCACCGACATCCTGTTCGCGGCAGGCGGCGGAGATTTCCGAGACCAGCTCGGCGGTCTTCTGGATGTCCGGCACCAGCTTGTTGAGCATCTCGCCGGCTTCGGTGGCGACCTGCACGGTCTCACCTGAAAGCGCGCTGATCTCGGCGGCAGCAGCCTGGCTGCGTTCGGCAAGCTTGCGGACTTCTGAGGCGACGACCGCAAAACCCTTGCCGTGTTCGCCGGCACGGGCGGCTTCCACCGCAGCATTCAGAGCAAGAAGGTCGGTCTGGCGAGCGATTTCCTGGACGATCGAGATCTTCTGGGCAATCGTGCGCATGGCACCGACGGCGCGTCCGACGGCCTGGCCCGACGCTTCGGCGTCACGCGACGACTGGCGGGCGATCTTTTCCGTCTGGGCGGCGTTATCGGCGTTCTGCTTGATGTTGGCTGCCATCTGCTCCATCGAAGAGGAAGCTTCTTCGGCCGATGAGGCCTGCTCGGTGGCGCCCTGGCTCAGCTGCTCGGAGCTTGCCGACAGTTCCTGGCTGCCCGAAGAGACATTGTCCGCCGCCGAAAGAGCGTCGCCGACCACGCCGCGCAGGCGTTCCACCATGCTTTCAAGCGCAAGACCGAGCGTGTCCTTGTCGGAGAGCGGTTTCGGTGAAACGGTCAGATCACCATTGGCGATCTGATCGGCAATGGTCGCCGTGTTGCGCAGGTTGGCCGTCATCGTGTTGATGGTATCGACCAGATCCTTGATCTCGTCATTTGTCTTGATTTCGACGTTCTGATTGAGATCGCCGATCGACACGGCCCGGGCGACGCCCATGATCTTGGTAAGGCCTCTGCCGATGCCCAGGGCGATCCAGAACGCTGTCGCCGCTGCCGTAATGACGGCAACGACCGCGATTGTGATCATCAGGCTGCGCGTGGTCCAATAGGTGGCTTCGGCTTCATCATTGGCCTTCTGCATCCGGTCGCGATTGATTTGGACGGATTCATCCAGCTGCGCGGAGAGTTCGGTGATCGCCTTGCGGCTTTCTCCAGCCGAGAGAGCGAGTGCTTGCTGCATGTCGCCGCGCTTGGCGGCGGCATCGACCTTGTCGTTCGCAGCCTGGTTGGTCGTCGCGAGACCGCGCGTTTCATCCCAGAACGGCTTCTGGTCTGCCGATGCGGTCGAAGCCAGTTCGTTCAGCAGCGTGATGAACTGCAACTCCAGCTTGTCGCCGTCGCCGAGGAACTTTTCGATCTCCTGCGGCGAGGTGGCAAGCAGCATGTTCTTCTGCGCGCGGATGCGATTGAGCGACAGGATGTTCATCTGCTGGACTTTATCGAGCCGCGTCGCCGCGACGTCCGTGACGTAAGTCATGGCCTCATTGGCGGCGCCAAGGCTATATATTCCGTAGCCGGCCGTACCAACCAGCATGCTGACAAGAAAGCCGAAGGCCAATGTCAGTTTGGCTTTGATCGTAAATCGCATAGCCCTATCCCCTCAAGGCAATGAAGTGCATCAGTCGATGCGTCCCTCCAGGCGGGGGGACGCGGTTGAAAACGAGAAGACCGATACATTCACCCTTCTGCGATAGTCCGGTTGCCCGGATATTCTCCCGCCTACATGCAAGAGACGATCCCGAATTCCTGTCAATCCGGGATCGGTTCAGTTCCCTCAGGCGCTTTCGCGGAAGTCCGCGTCATCGGCATCCGGCCCGCCCATCGACATGTCGAGGGCAAAACCCTTGGCGCGGGCTTGCTGGCTGAGGACCGAATGGTCGCCCTTGTGGTGTTGTCCCGCAGCGCGTGCCTGCGTGGGTTTTGCCATCGGCTTGCGGGCGGTGGAGGCGACCGGAGCGCGCTTTGCCTGTTTGGCCTGTTTGCTGCCGGACTGATCCACCCGGAAGAAGGCGATCGAGGCCTGCAGTTCTTCTGCCTGCGAGGCAAGTTCTTCCGAAGTCGCCGACATTTCTTCAGAGGCGCCGGCGTTCTGCTGGGTCACCTTGTCGAGTTGCTGGATCGCTTCGTTGATCTGGCTGGCACCGACATCCTGCTCACGGCAGGCGGCGGAGATTTCCGAGACCAGCTCGGCGGTCTTCTGGATGTCCGGCACCAGCTTGTTGAGCATCTCGCCGGCTTCGGTGGCAACCTGCACGGTCTCACCTGAAAGCGCGCTGATCTCGGCGGCGGCAGCCTGGCTGCGTTCGGCAAGCTTGCGGACTTCCGAGGCGACGACCGCAAAACCCTTGCCGTGTTCGCCGGCACGTGCGGCTTCGACCGCGGCGTTCAGAGCGAGAAGGTCGGTCTGACGGGCGATTTCCTGGACGATCGAGATCTTTTCCGCGATCGTGCGCATTGCATGGACGGCGCGTCCTACCGCCTGGCCCGACGCTTCGGCGTCACGCGACGACTGGCGGGCGATCTTTTCCGTCTGCGCGGCGTTGTCGGCGTTCTGCTTGATATTGGCCGCCATCTGCTCCATCGAGGCGGATGCTTCTTCGGCCGACGAGGCCTGTTCGGTGGCGCCCTGGCTCAGCTGTTCCGAACTTGCCGACAGTTCCTGGCTGCCCGAGGAGACGTTGTCGGAAGCGGCGAGCGCATCGCCGACGACGCCGCGCAGGCGCTCGATCATGGTGTTGACGAAGCCGAGCAGTTCACCGATCTCGTCCCTGCTGGAGATGGCGGCGAAGCGGGTCAGGTCGCCGTCGGCGACGTTCTGCACTGCCCCGATCGCATTGCGCAGGCCCTTGTTGATCGAAAGGGCGATCCAGAGGGCGGCCAGCAAGGCGATCAGGAAAGCGGTTGCCGCGACCGAGATCATGATCAGTCGGGTCTGAGCATAATCCACATCCGACTGTTTGTTGGCGTCGTCGAGCCGGCCTTCTTCGAGTTTGACCACGTCGGAGAGCAAAGCATCGATCTCGTTGGTGACGGTGCGTGCCTCAGTGGTTGAAATACGCAGTGCCGAGCTTGTATCTCCACCCAGCATCAGGGTGCGGATGTGGTCATCCTGCTTGCGGAATTCCGCTGTGAAGGCGGAGAGCTTGCCCCAAAGGACTTTGCCCTGTTCGGTCGCGCGGGCTTCAACCGCCTTGAGCGTCTCATCGAATACACGGCGGGCCTCGTCACTCTTCGCGATATATCCCTGTATCTCGCCGGGATTCGCCGCCAGAAGCAGGTTCTTCTGTTGGCGGATCTGCTGAAGCTGCTCGTTGTTCAGATTCTGGGCGAGTTTCAGTCGCAGGGCTGGCCCCTGCAGCACATTTTCGAGCGTGTCGTTCAGGCTACTGAGGCTGAAAATGCCATAGGTAGCAGTCGCCAACAGCATGATGATGATGAAACCGAATGCTGAAGCCAGCTTAAATTTGATTGAAGCGTGCATTTTTTGAGTCCATCAAAAGGGTGATCAACCGTGGGAGGCCCCGGTCGCGGAATGGTCGTGTTGGGCGGAGAAGATCACCTGGAGGTTCGGGAGGATGATGAATTCCGCCCCCCGCTTGACGAGGCAATCGATGAAATCTGGTCGCCAGCGCATCCCCACGCTCGGCGGCGGCTCGCCGGCGGTGCGAAGCAGCGTTGTCACTTCGTGGACCTTGTCCGTGCGGATGCCCGTCAGAACCGATTCGCCGTCGATCTCGATCGAGATGACGATGATGCGGCTGTCGATCGTCGGCTTGGTCGCTTCCATGCCGAATGCGAGACGGATATCGGCAAGCGGGATGACCTTGCCGCGGAAGTTGATGACGCTGCCGACAAAGGCCTTGGCGCCCGGAACCATGGTCTCCGGCAGAAGATCGAGGATCTCCTGCACAATGAAGGCTTCCAGCGCGAAAACTTCGCCTGCGATGTCGAATGTCAGGACTTCCAGCTCGTCGCGGCCGCCCCAAAGGTCCTGAGAAATCTTTCTGACTGCTTCGTTCATCCGGCCGCGCGCAGATGCGCCTCCTGTTGTTGCCCCTCGGCCACCAGATGACCGACGTCGAGGATCAGCGCCACGTCCCCGTCGCCGAGGATGGTCGCACCCGAGAAAGTGGCGACGTCATGGTGCAGTTTCGACATGCCCTTGATGACCGTCTGGTGATCGCCAATGATCTGGTCGACGACCAGGCCGACCCGTTCGGAACCTGTCGAGATGACGACCACCTTCTGGAAGGGGTCGGGCTTGGTGCCGGTGCGGAAGAGATCGCGAAGCCTGAGAAATGGCACGAGACTGTCGCGCAGCGAGATGAAGCTGCGGCCGCGTGAGCGCATGTCTTCTTCAATCGAGAGCTCGAGGCATTCCTCGACCGCCGAGAGCGGGATGACATAGCGGCCGTCGCCGACCCGCACGAGCAGTCCGTCGATGATCGCGAGCGTCAGAGGGATCGCCAGCGAAATCTCGGAACCTTCGCCAGGATGGCTTGCAACGTTGATCGTGCCGCGGAGTGCATCGATGGTCCGCTTGACCACATCCATGCCGACACCGCGGCCTGAAAGGTTGGTGACCGTCTGGGCTGTCGAGAAGCCGGGGTGGAAGATCAGCTGGTAGAGTTCCTGATCGGTGAGGCTGGCATTCGGCGGGATGAGGCCGGAGGATTCCGCCTTGGCGCGCACCCGTTCGCGGTTGATGCCGCGACCGTCGTCCTTGATAGTGATAATGACTTCGCCGGCCTGCTGGCGGGCGGAAAGCAAGATATGCCCCGCTTGTGATTTGCCGGCGGCAAGCCGTTCCTCGGGGGTCTCGAGACCGTGGTCGCAAGAGTTGCGCACCAGATGCACCAGCGGATCGGCCAGGCGTTCGATGACGCTCTTGTCGACTTCCGTGCTTTCGCCCTCGGTGACCAGTTCGATCGTCTTGCCGGTTTCATGCGAAAGATCGTGCACCAGCCTGCGGAAACGGCTGAAGAGATGCGCGACCGGTACCATGCGCAGCACCATCATCGTATCGCGCAGCTCGCCTGAAAGGCGTTCCACATCTTCCGAGACGGCCCGCAGCTGCAGATCGCCGCTGCCGCCTGCAAGCTGGCTGAGGCGCGACTGGGCGATGACGAGTTCGCCGACCCGGTCCATCAACTCGTCGAGTTTTTCGGCGGGCACGCGGACGTTTTCGGACGCCTTGTTCTGCTTCGTCTCGACGGGAGCTGCAGCGATCGGCGCAGGTGCAGCCGCATGCAGGACGACAACCGGTGCCGCCGCAGGCTGGGGTGCCGCGGCGGGCTGCGATGCTGTAACCGGGGCTTCCGTCTTGGCCGGTGCCTTGGCGGCGACCGAAGTCTCGACGGTTATGACTTCGAGCTGCATCTCGTCCATGACGAAGATGAATACATCGTCGATCGCAGACCGCGGCTGGGTGGTCAGAAGCTCGACTTCCCAGGAGACATAGAGATCGGTTGGCGCGAGAAGGTCGAGCGATGGGATGGCAGAGCGGTCTGCCACGATCCGGCACTCGCCGAGCTCGCGCAGTTCGTCGAGAAGCGGCAGCGGATTGGTGCCGTTTGCCATTGCGTTCTGCGGCAAGCTGAAGCGGATCTTGAAATGGTTCTGGCCCGGAGCAGTTTTGGCGGAACCGGAAGACCCGGCGTTGTTGGCGCCATCGACGGCAGCGCGCAGACTGGCGAGAAGCGCTTCGCCAGTCGCCTCATGGTCGCCATTCGGCGTGTCGACCAGGGCACGCATGTGATCCTTGGCCTCGAGAACCGCCGTGACCAGCTCCTGTGTTGCAGGAACTTCGCCCTTGCGGACGCGGTCGAACGCCGTCTCGCAATGATGGGTGAAAGCAGCCAGGGCATCGAAGCCGAACATGGCTCCCGATCCCTTCAAAGTGTGGAGTCCGCGGAAGACCGCGTCCACCTGATCCTTGTCGCCGAGGTTTACGTTCAGGTCGAGAAGCCCAGCTTCGATCTGTTCCAGAAGCTCGGCAGCCTCTGTCCTGAAAACCGCGATAGGATCGGGAAAGCTCATCTGCCGAGTACCTTTCGAACGATCTTGACCAGGCTTTCCGGGTCGAAGGGCTTGGTGAGCCAACCGGTGGCACCGGCGGCCTTGGCTTCCTGCTTGATGTCGTTGTCGGATTCCGTCGTCAGGAAGATGACCGGAACGCCCATATGGGCCGGCATCTTGCGCAGTTCCCGGATCATCGTCAGGCCGTCCATGTTCGGCATGTTGAGATCGGTGACGATCAGGTCGAACTGGCTGGCGCTAAGCTTGGCGATGCCGTCCATGCCGTCGACTGCTTCCGTGATCTGGTATCCGGCATTGCTGAGGGCGACGCGCGTCGTCAGCCGGATGCTGGCGGAATCGTCGACTGTTAAGATGCTGGCGCTCATTGAATACCCCCTTGATGAAGCCAGAATTTCAGGTCTTCAGCGGACATCCCGTCGAGGAAGCCGCTGCGCTTCAAGACATCGAGCGTTGGGCCGCTGGCGGGACGGGCTAACGCGATTTGCTTTCCGGCTGCGGCGGCGTAGATGCGCGCCGCTTCCATGAGTTGAATGAAGCTGATGTCCACTTGGCAATCATCGTCGAGTTCGATGGTTGCGGACGCGGTTTTGTCCAGAAACTGCAGCATTTCCCGCTGCACGGTTGCAATCGTGCGAACAGTCAGGTTCTGCGGCGGGCGAAAGTAATCCTCTTGAACATCGGAAGCAGGCATTCTTACCTCAATATAATTCCGAAAACGCTGAAATAGCTGGCCGAATGTGGACTTGCATCGTTAATGCGGAGTTAACCGACCATGGCCATTTCTCACGAAACAAAACTGATAGGTTGCATTTTGCCGCGCTAATGAGCGGGAAAATTAACCACAAGTCGCAAACGACCGCCGCTATTCTGCGGGAATTAACTCATCGTCCCTCAGAGTAGTTCTCGCGCAGGACAAAACCGTGCCCGAACTTGCTGGCGCGGAACTGTCCCAAAACAATGCAGGCGAGTTCATCGTCGTATCTTCAGCAGGCAGAGGTCCCGTGGGGACCTGAAAGGTGAGGCAAAGTGGCTGTCAGGGCATCCATTTTTGACATCGTGAGTAGCTCGACTGGCGTTCTCGCCTTCGTCGACCGGATGGAAACGGCACGCTCGCGTATTGAGGAGCGTTTTCTCGATGGCGGCGCGGCGCTCCTGTCGATCCTCGATGTGCTGAACAAGCTGATCACCTCCCTCGACCAGTTGACCGGTTCGCTGGACGAAGGAACGGCAAACGCCACGATGACCGAGCTGAAGACCACGGTCGAGCGGCTGTCGCACCTGACCAGGCTCGAATCCGGACGCCAGGTCGGCTTCCAGGAAATCGCCTCCGCGGAACGAAAACTCCGGCCTCAGATCGAGGACATGCAGGAAACGCTGCGCTATCTGCGCACCTTCGCCGTGACTGCCAAGATCACCGGGGCCGGTATTGCCGATTTTGCGGGCTTCGCGGAAGAGATTCTCGCAAAGATCCAGGAGGGGTCACGCCAGGTCAACGATCTGGCCGGCAAGCTGAGCACCCTCGGCCATGGCCTAGGGCCAGTGATGATCAAGGGAAAGGCGATCCTGGCGAGCTACGACGAAACGGTGCCGCAAATCGTTTCCGGACTCTCCAACGGCGCGGCCGAGATCGGCAAACACCGCAAACTGCTCGTCGAGCGCGCAGCAAGGGTGCGTACCGTCGCAAGCGGCATCCAGTCGAAGCTCGCCTCGACGCTGTCGGCCATGCAGGTCGGCGATATCACCCGCCAGCGTATTGAACACTGCCAGTCGAGCCTGCGCATCCTTTCGGATTATCTGGAAGCGCCTGGGGCCGCAAAACTAACCGGCGGCCAGCGCGAAAGCCTGTCTCTGATCATCCGCAAGCTCGTCTCGCTGCAGCTCAATCAATCGATCTCCGACTTTGAACGCGATACTGCAAAGATCGTCGCCATCGTCGCAAGCTTCCGGTCCGATCTGTCGCAGATCGAGGCCCTTCGTGCGGCGATGACCGATGCCGACAGCGGCAACAACAACAATGCGATCCGGCAACTGGAGACCGGTGTGGCCGCCGCTCGCGGCGCCGTGCGCGAAATCGAGGATGTCGCCCATCGCGCCGGCGAACTCAGCCGGGCGACCAGCGACACCGTCAGGGAACTTCTCGACGGCATCGGCACTGTCCAGATCGTGCGCACCGACATTCATTATATGGCACTCAATACCAACCTGCGCTGCAGCAAGATAGGCGAAGAGGGCAAGGCTATAAATGTCGTGACCGCCGAACTGCGCAACTTTGCAGCAGCGCTCGACGGAACGGCTGAAAAGATCCTGACTGAACTCCAGACGCTCGAAATCGCCGCTAACAAGCTGACCAGCGTGCATGGCGAAGAAGGTGAACAAAGCCTCGATCAGCGCCTCGAAAACGCGCTTGAGAATATCCGCTCCGTCGGCGACCGGATGGATGCCCAGATGCTGGCGCTCGGCGATCAGAGCAGGACGGCCGTCGGCGAAATGGATATCGCGCTCGCCCGGTTGAACTTCAACGCCGAACTCGGCGAAGTGCTGCGCGCCTGTGCCGACGAGATGGAACTCGATGAGGACGTCTTCGAAGCGCCGGGCCTTGAAGAGGCGCTCGCGGAAGTCGGTGGCCGTATTGCTCGTCTTTATACGATGGTGACCGAACGCGAATTGCATGCCGCGGTGCTTGGCACGGCGCCGCCGATGGTCGCCGCGGCTGCCGCCACCACCATGTCGGATGAAGACATCGACGATGCCCTGTTCTGATCGGCCGGCGCCTGCGCGGACCGGCGGGGGCTGCATTCAGCGGCTTGTCCTGTTAAGATAAAGCGAAGGCCGCGCCTTGACCTTTGGGTGCGCCTGGGTCATGTGACCGCCTTTACTGACGCAGCGCTTGGAATACGGGACGAACCCCGCAAGTGCTCTAGAAGAGAAACACAATGAGCAAGCCAACATCCTCGGCGCCCTCCCAGCGCATGCTTCGCGTTGGCGAACAGGTCCGCGCCGCCATAACCCAGGTCCTGCAACGCGGCGAAGTGCGCGACGACCTCATCGAAAAGACCGTGATCTCGGTGTCCGAAGTGCGCATGTCGACAGACCTTAAGGTCGCCACGGCCTACGTGACACCCCTCGGCCTGCCGGATCATGCGGCAATCATCGAGGCGCTGAACCGCAACGCCAAATACATTCGCGGCCGTATCGGCGGTCAACTCCGGCAGATGAAATACATGCCGGAAGTCCGCTTCCGCGACGATACCAGCTTCGACAATTATAAGAAGATCGATGAGCTGCTGCGCTCGCCGGAGGTCCAGCGGGATCTCGATGGCGGCAATGAAGACAAAGAATAATCAAGAGAACGCATGTCAAAACCCCGCAAACCAAAGGGCCGCCCGATTTCCGGCTGGCTGATCCTCGACAAGCCGGTCGATTTCGGCTCGACCGAGGCCGTCTCCAAGATCAAGTGGCTGTTCAACGCCCAGAAGGCGGGACATGCCGGTACGCTCGATCCGCTCGCTTCCGGCATGCTGCCGATTGCGCTCGGCGATGCGACCAAGACCGTGCCTTACGTTATGGACGGACGCAAGATTTATGAATTCGCCGTCAGCTGGGGCGAAGAGCGTTCGACCGACGACCTCGAAGGCGAAGTCACAGCCGCTTCGGATATGCGTCCCGACGAACAGTCCATCCGCGATCTGCTGCCGAAATACACCGGCACGATCAGCCAGATCCCGCCACAGTTCTCGGCGATCAAGATTGCCGGCGAACGGGCCTATGACCTCGCTCGCGATGGCGAGACGGTCGATATCCCTTCCCGCGAAGTGGAGATCTTCCGGCTGACGCTGCTCGGCGTCACCGCGGACAAGGCGCATTTCGAGGTGGAATGCGGCAAGGGCACTTATGTGCGCGCGCTGGCCCGCGACTTCGGCCGCGATCTCGGCTGCTATGGTCACATTTCCGAACTGCGCCGCACCTTCGTCGCGCCGTTCGCCGAGGAAAAGATGGTTCCGCTCGCCGATCTCGTGGCGCTTGAGGAGATCGAGGACCGCGACGAACGCCTGGCGGCGCTCGATGAGTTCCTGATCGACACTGCCGAAGCGTTGTCCAGCCTGCCGCATCTGCCCGTCACCGACGATCAGGCGCACAGGCTGAAAATGGGCAACCCGGTCATTCTGCGCGGCCGCGATGCGCCGCTTGCGGAGGCCGAGGCCTATGCGACGGTGCGCGGCAAGCTGATCGCCATCGGCGAGATCGGCCAGGGCGAATTCCGGCCGAAGCGGGTGTTCGGCTGATCGGCGGACGCCTCTTCCAATTGCAACGTGAATGGTCTATAGGCAGCGCCAGCATCAGGAGCCTATAGGCATCCTACTGCATTCATGGCCGAAGCTGAACGACATCTCGGCTTCTGGCGTCTCGTTCTCCTCTTTACGAAAGGATCGTAAGATGTCGATCACTGCCGAGCGCAAGACTGCGCTGATCAAGGAATATGCAACCGTCGAAGGCGACACCGGTTCTCCGGAAATTCAGGTCGCAATCCTGACGGAACGCATCAACAACCTGACGGGTCACTTCAAGGATCACAAGAAGGACAACCACTCGCGTCGTGGCCTTCTGACCATGGTTTCCACCCGTCGCTCGCTTCTTGATTATCTCAAGAAGAAGGACGAGGCCCGTTACAGCAAGATCATTGCTGCTCTGGGTATTCGCCGCTAAAAATTTCCGGCGGGCGCTCTTGGAGCGCCTGCCGGTTCTTTATTCGGGCCAAGGTCCGATGAAATGTTTGCGCTACGCCCTAGTTCGCGTGGTGACTGCCCGCAGACCCGGATGGGCCGGATCTGCCAAACAAACCGTTGACCTGTCATGGGGCAGGATTGCCGGATGCTTTCGGCCAAAGCCCTCGGGGCTTTAGCCGCGGCTCCTTTCCAGGATGCCGGTGATGCAAAGCCTCCCGTTGTCTTGCCCATGATGTGTCACATTGATTGCGGTCGACTGTACGCTACGCCTGATATCGGCGATGCGTGTGCTCCCGCATTGAAGGACAAGACATATGTTCAATACTCATTCCGTCGAAATCGAATGGGCCGGCCGCCCGCTGAGGCTGGAAACGGGCAAGATCGCCCGCCAGGCTGACGGCGCGGTTCTCGCAACCTACGGCGAGACCGTCGTTCTCGCGACCGTTGTTTCCGCCAAGGCTCCGAAGCCTGGCCAGGATTTCTTCCCGCTCACCGTCAACTACCAGGAAAAGACCTATGCCGCCGGCAAGATCCCGGGCGGCTATTTCAAGCGCGAAGGTCGTCCGTCGGAAAAGGAAACGCTGGTTTCCCGCCTGATCGACCGTCCGATCCGCCCGCTCTTCCCGGAAGGCTACAAGAACGATACCCAGGTCGTCGTTACCGTCGTGCAGCACGACCTTGAGAACGATCCGGACGTCTTGTCGATGGTTGCGGCATCTGCTGCGCTGACGCTCTCCGGCGTTCCCTTCATGGGCCCGGTCGGCGGCGCCCGCGTTGGTTACATCAACGGCGAATACGTCCTGAACCCGCATCTCGACGAGATGGACGAGTCGGTTCTCGATCTCGTCGTCGCCGGTACGGGCGATGCCGTCCTGATGGTCGAATCCGAAGCCAAGGAACTCAACGAAGACATCATGCTCGGCGCCGTCATGTTCGGCCACCGCGGTTTCCAGCCGGTCATTGACGCGATCATCAAGCTCGCTGAAGTCGCCGCCAAGGAACCCCGCGAGTTCGAACCGGAAGATCATTCCGAGCTCGAAGCCGAAATGCTCAAGCACTTCGAAGCCGAACTTCGCGAAGGCTACAAGATCACCCAGAAGGCTGACCGTTACGCAGCCGTCGACGCCGTCAAGGCGAAGGTGAAGGCCCACTTCTTCCCAGAGGGCGTCGAGCCGAAGTACAATGCCGAAGTCATCGGCGCCGTGTTCAAGCACCTGCAGGCCAAGATCGTTCGCTGGAACATCCTCGACACCAAGAGCCGCATCGATGGCCGTGATCTCGAGACCGTCCGCCCGATCGTTTCGGAAGTCGGCATCCTGCCGCGCACCCACGGTTCCGCCCTCTTCACCCGCGGCGAGACCCAGGCGATCGTTGTCGCCACGCTCGGCACCGGCGAAGACGAACAGTACGTCGACAGCCTGACCGGCATGTACAAGGAGCGCTTCCTGCTCCATTACAACTTCCCTCCCTACTCGGTTGGTGAAACCGGCCGCATGGGCTCCCCGGGCCGCCGCGAAATCGGCCATGGCAAGCTCGCCTGGCGCGCCATCCGCCCGATGCTGCCGACGGTAGAGCAGTTCCCCTACACGCTGCGCGTCGTCTCCGAAATCACCGAATCCAACGGCTCGTCTTCGATGGCGACCGTCTGCGGCACCTCGCTCGCGCTGATGGACGCCGGCGTACCGCTGGCCAAGCCGGTTGCCGGCATCGCCATGGGCCTCATCCTCGAAGGTGAACGGTTTGCCGTTCTCTCCGACATCCTCGGCGACGAAGACCACCTCGGCGACATGGACTTCAAGGTAGCGGGTACTGCCGACGGCATCACCTCGCTGCAGATGGACATCAAGATCGCCGGTATCACCGAAGAGATCATGAAGGTCGCGCTCAACCAGGCACAGGGCGGCCGCAAGCACATCCTCGGCGAAATGGCCAATGCCATCACCGAGAGCCGCGGCCAGCTCGGCGAATTCGCACCGCGCATCGAAGTGATGAACATCCCGGTCGACAAGATCCGTGAAGTCATCGGTTCGGGCGGCAAGGTCATCCGCGAAATCGTCGAAAAGACCGGCGCCAAGATCAACATCGAGGACGACGGCACCGTCAAGATCGCTTCGTCTTCCGGCAAGGAAATCGAAGCCGCCCGCAAGTGGATCCACTCGATCGTTGCCGAGCCGGAAGTTGGCGCTATCTATGAAGGCACGGTCGTCAAGACCGCCGACTTCGGTGCTTTCGTAAACTTCTTCGGCGCCCGCGACGGCCTCGTGCACATCTCGCAGCTCGCTTCCGAGCGTGTTGCCAAGACCCAGGACGTCGTCAAGGAAGGCGACAAGGTCTGGGTCAAGCTGATGGGCTTCGACGAGCGCGGCAAGGTTCGCCTGTCGATGAAGGTCGTCGACCAAGCCACCGGCCAGGAAGTCAAGAAGGCTGAAGGCGAAGCCGCCGAATAAGGCCTTCGTCTTCCCGAGACATCGAGGCGCGGAAGCTCTTCCGCGCCTTTTGTTTATCTGCTGCCACGAGACGAACCCACGAGACCAGCCATGAGCCGAGACGCCTTGAAAACCCTGTTCCATCCCTTCGACACCGAGGCTGTTCCGATGCCCGGCGAAGGCGAGCGCGTGCTCTTCCTGGGCGCCGAGGCAGGCAATGCCTTGCCCGAGGGGTTTGCGGCGGAAATCACCGCGGTGCAGCCGTTCCGGCCGCTGTTCCGGACCTTGCGCGACGGCGCCTTTCCCGAGGCCGAGGGCGACGGTTACGATTTTGGGCTGGTGCTCTGCGGCAAGCATCGCGGCGAGAACGAGAACCGTGTCGCCGAGGCTCTTGAGCGTGTCAGAACAGGCGGCGTCATCATCGTGGCTGGCGGTAAGGAAGATGGCATCCAGCCGCTCCGCAACACGCTCCTGAAGCTCGGCATAGAACTCGACTACACTCCGAAATATCATGGCGTCGCCATATGGTTCGCCAGGCCCGCCAATGCCGATGCTGCGATCAAGGCGCTGAAGAAGTCGACCGTGGTGATCGACGCCCGGTTCGAGGCAGCACCGGGCATGTTCTCCCACGAGCGCGTGGACGCAGGCTCGGAACTGCTCGCAGGCCGTCTGCCGACCGATTTCGACGGCAACGCCGCCGACTTCGGCGCCGGCTGGGGGTATCTCTCGGTGATGCTGGCGGAAAAGTCGAAGCGTGTAAACCGCATCGATCTCTTCGAAGCCGATTACCAGGCACTGGAATTTGCCAAGCGCAACATCGCGCGCAACTGCCCGGATCTCAACGCCCGTTTCTACTGGCAGGACCTTGGCGCCGAGCCGCCGAAGGAAAAATACGACCTCGTCATCATGAACCCGCCGTTCCACGAGGCGCAGGCGACGGATCCGGAACTCGGCAAGACGATGATCCGCACTGCCGCCGCGGCACTCAAGAACGGCGGCCGCCTGATGCTGGTCGCCAATCGCGGCCTGACCTACGAGCCGGTCCTGGCCGAAGGTTTCCGCGAAAGCGGCGAGACTTGCCGCAACGCCCGCTTTAAGGTTCTATGGGCGAAGAAGTAAGCCGATCCTAAGCCGCCTCGATATCCTTGCGAGCGGCGCTGGCCAGGAAGGCTGAGCGCGTCAGCCCGCGCTCTTTTGCGGCCGCGTCGATCGCGTCGAGCATGCCTTTTTCAAAAGTGACGTTGGCACGCACGACGCGTGTATCATCCTCGATGAAGGGAATACGCGCCAGGAACGCTCCCTTGGAGAGTTCTGCGCGAATCTCGCTATGGGACATTAGTTCTTCATAGGAGGAGGGAGCCGGTAGTGCGTCATCTTCCGCCCAGAGCCGAAGCGCTTCGATCGCATTCGCAGTCAGGTCATCCTCGATATCGGCCGCGGAAAAAACCGACGGCAGGTCGGGGAAGCTGATGCCGAAAGCGCTGTCGCTGTCTTTATGCACGAGCGCAATGAAATATTTCATCGGTCTACCTCAACCCATCCAGCCTGCTTGGCAATCGCAAGCGCGGTCCCAACAGGCAGGTCTTTCTTCGGGTGCGGAACGATGATGGTTTGCGCACCCTTGCGGAGCTTGTGGTGTGAGCCTTTTACGGAGATGAGTTCGTAACCGTCGCGTTTCAGCCTCGCGATGATCTTGTGACTGTTCCGCTCCACGGGGCACGCCTTTGCTATGCGAAAAACATAGCGCGGTCGAGATGAGGGATCAAGATGCGCATTATTATGCGCATCTTATTCATTCCGAATCCGCGTTCCGCAGCCGGTCGAGGCTCGGCAGCGACGTGATGTTGTAGCCGGCATCCACGTAGTGGATTTCGCCAGTCACGCCGCGGGAAAGGTCCGAGAGCAGGTAGAGGGCCGAGCCGCCGATATCCTCGATGGTGGCCGTGCGACGCAGGGGCGCGTTCTTCTGGTTCCAGGAATAGATCGCGCGCGCGTCGGAAATGCCCGCACCCGCAAGCGTGCGCACGGGGCCTGCCGAGATTGCGTTGACGCGGATGTCGCGTGGGCCGTAATCGGCGGCGAGATAGCGCACCGAGCTTTCCAGCGCCGCCTTTGCAACGCCCATGACGTTGTAGTTCGGGATGACCCGCATCGAACCGCCATAGGTCAACGTCAGGATCGTTCCGCCATCGATCATCAGGTCCGCCGCCCGTTTGGAAATCTCGGTGAAGGAGAAGCAGGAAATCACCATGGTGCGGCTGAAATTCTCGCGCGTCGTGTCGGCGTAGAGGCCTTTCAGCTCGTTCTTGTCGGAAAAGCCGATGGCATGCACCAGGAAGTCCAGCTTGCCCCAGCGTTCCTTGATCGCCGCGAAGGTCGCGTCCACCGAGGCGATATCCTCGACATCGCAAGGCACCACGAAATCGGAATTGAGTTCGGCTGCGAGCGGCTTGACCCGCTTGCCGAGCGCTTCGCCCTGAAAGGTGAAGGCGAGTTCGGCGCCTTGCGCTGCGACGGCTTTCGAAATCCCCCAGGCGATGGAGTGATTATTGGCGACCCCCATGATCAGGCCGCGTTTCCCCTGCATGATTCCGGTCATGGATTTACCCGTTAAAGCGCTGGAAGACGAGCGTGGCGTTGGTGCCGCCGAACCCGAAGGAATTGGAAAGAACCGTATCGATCTTGGCGTCGTCGATCCGCTTGCGGACGATCGGCACACCTTCGAATTCCGGGTCCAGGTTCTCGATATGGGCGCTTTCGCCGATGAAGCGTTCCTGCATCATCAAAAGGCCGTAGATCGATTCCTGCACGCCGGCGCCGCCAAGCGAATGGCCGGTCAGCGACTTGGTCGACTGGATATGCGGGATCTTGTCACCGAAGACCTGGCGGATCGCGCCGATCTCCTTGCTGTCTCCGACCGGCGTCGAGGTGCCGTGGGTGTTGATGTAGTCGATATCGCCTTTCACGGTCGCCAGCGCCTGGCGCATGCATCGCATCGCGCCTTCGCCCGAGGGGGCGACCATGTCGTAGCCATCCGACGTCGCGCCGTAGCCGACGATTTCCGCATAGATCTTGGCGCCGCGGGCCTTGGCATGCTCGAGTTCTTCGAGAACCAGCACGCCGGCGCCGCCGGCGATGACGAAACCGTCGCGGTCGACGTCATAGGCGCGGGAGGCCTTGTCGGGATTGTTGTTGTACTTGGTGGACATGGCGCCCATGGCGTCGAACAGGTTCGACATCGTCCAGTCGAGGTCCTCGTGGCCACCGGCGAACATCACGTCCTGCTTGCCCCACTGGATCATCTCCGCAGCGTTGCCGATGCAGTGCGCGGATGTCGAGCAGGCGGACGAGATCGAATAGTTGACGCCGTGGATCTTGAACCAGGTGGCGAGCGTCGCGGACGCCGTGGAGGACATCGCCTTCGGCACGGCAAACGGGCCGATCCGCTTGGGGCTGTTGTTCTTGAGCGTGATCTCGGCGGCTTCGATCAATGTGCGGGTGGAGGGGCCGCCGGAGCCCATGATGATGCCGGTCCGCTCGTTCTCGCCGATATCCTTGTCTTCGAGACCGGAATCGGCGATCGCCTGTTTCATGGCGACATGGTTCCAGGCGCCGCCCTGGGAAAGGAAGCGCATCGCGCGGCGGTCGACGAGATCGGTCGGGTCGAGCGTCGGCTTGCCCCAGACCTGGCACTTGAAGCCGTGCTCGGCGAAATCGGGAGAGAAGGAAATGCCGGACTTTGCCTGACGCAAGGATTCGGTGACTTCGGCGGCATCGCTCCCGATCGAGGATACGATACCGAGACCCGTTACAACTACCCGTCTCATCTCATCAAAACCTTTTCTGCTTGTTCTGCTTTGGCCGCCACGCAGGATCAGGCGGCCTTTTCCTTCGACAGGCCTACACGAAGGTCCGTCGCCTGGTAAATGGTTTCGCCATCCGCCTTCAGCCAGCCATCGGCGGTGCCGAGCACCAGGCGGCCGCGCATGACGCGCTTGAAGTCGATGCCATACTCAAGCAGCTTGGTATCCGGGCGTATCATGCCCTTGAACTTCACTTCGCCGGTCGACAGAGCCATGCCGCGTCCGGGTTCGCCGAGCCAGCCGAGGAAAAACCCGGTCAACTGCCACATGCCGTCGAGACCGAGGCAGCCCGGCATGATGGGATTGCCTTCGAAATGGCAGGGAAAATACCAGTCGTCCGGTCGTACGTCGTACTCGGCGCGGAGATAACCCTTGTCGAAAGCTCCGCCTGTTTCCGAGATATCGGTGATGCGGTGGACCATCAACATCGGCGGCAGCGGAAGCTGCGCATTGCCTGGTCCGAACAGCTCACCATGGGCGCAAGAGAGAAGTTCTTCGTAAGAGAAGCTGGACTGCCTGGGTGCCATAAATTTCCGTTCCCCCCGTTGAACCTTAGACCTTTTGTTTCAGCAGCGTATTGCAAGATCGGTCGGAATTGAAGCGTAACGATGAACTTGCGCTCCGCCTGGGGATGGCAGCCGAGCCGCTGGAACATGCGTTTGTTCTGGTCCGCATATAGGAAGCTACAGGCGCAAACCAGAGGCTTGTAGCGAAATTGCGCGTTTTTGGCGCTCTCGCCGCAGGTATCCTCCGGAAACTATTGAAACTACCGTCCGTAAAAGTTATATCGGAAAGTCAAGATACCTGATATTGGCGTGAAACGGCAGGAGTTGACGGGTAATTATGGCAGAAGCCATTACGGACATCGAGACGAGACTGCGCCATTGCGGCCTGCGTCCGACGCGGCAGCGTATTGCGCTTGCCGACCTGTTGTTCGCCAAGGGTGACCGCCATCTGACCGTCGAGGAACTGCACGAGGAAGCCACCTTTGCCGGCGTCCCGGTTTCGCTCGCGACCGTCTACAATACCTTGCATCAGTTCACCGAAGCCGGTCTCATCCGCGTGCTCGCGGTTGAAAGCGCCAGGACCTATTTCGACACCAATATTTCCGATCACCATCACTTCTTCGTCGAGGGCCGCAATCAGGTGCTCGACATTCCGGTCAGCAATCTGCAGATCGACAACCTTCCGGAAGCTCCCGAAGGCATGGAAATCGCTCATGTGGATGTGATCATCCGTCTGCGCGAAAAGAAAAGCTGACGCCTCTCACGGCCTTTTCTTTCCTTTGATTGCTTCGTCCTGGTCCCGTCCGGGACGTGGCCTGTACCGTGGCAATGTCCAGCCATAGTGGATCGCGCCACCGCGCAGGCCAAAGGCGAGCGCCGCGCCCAGCCCCGAACTTGCGTAGACCGGCAGGCCGAGTGCATTCGCCGCGGTAAACCCGCAGGCGCCCGCGAGGGCGGCGGTGATGTATATTTCCGGCCGAAGCAGAACCGAGGGTTCGTTGGCGAGAAGGTCGCGCAGGATGCCGCCGAAGGCGGCTGTCAACGCTCCGGTGACGATCGCGATCGTCGGCGACCCGGTGGCGGCGAGACCTTTTGCTGCACCGAGCACGCTATAGGCGGCAAGCCCGATCGCGTCGAGCCAGATCAGCAGGCGAAAGCGCCATTCCACCCGATGCGCGGTGCAGAACACGAAGGCGCCCGAGATGACGCAGATGAGAATATAGGTCGGGTCCAGCACCCAGAAGACCGGCGTGCGACCGAGGAGGATGTCCCTGAGCGTTCCCCCGCCGAGCCCGGTGACCGCCGCGAAAAACAGGAAGCCGACGAGGTCGAGCTGCTTTCGCGAAGCGGCAAGCGCGCCTGTCGCAGCAAAAAGCGCGATGCCGGCATAGTCGAGTATCGTCAGCAGAGACATGTCAGACCTTGTGATCCAGCGTCGCGCAAGTGCGGGCCGTTAGCATAGCCGCCGATCGTTGCGTGCGTCATCCTTCGACGCACGCCGTGAACAGATGAATTTGCAGAGGTCCGCCAGTGAAAAAGCTCTTGATCATTGTCGTGCAGGCGCTCGTCCTGGTGTTTGCGCCCACACTTGCTTTTGCTCAGCAGCCGCAGCGTTTCAGCGATCCGGAAATCTACGAGAAGGACTACTTCCGCAAGGAGTGCAAGACCGTCGATTTCGGCCCGGCCTTCATCAAGCGCTTCGACATCAACAACGACGGCATGCTCGATCTCGTTTCCAACCAATCCGAAGTAACCTGCGACGGGGTGAGGGGACCGCGCTGCGCCAGTGAAGGCTGCCGCTACAATTTTTATGTGCAGATCAAGGAAGGCGGCTACGTCATGGTCGCCACTGCCCAGCTTTATCACTACGATTTCGTTCAGTACTTCGGCAACATGGTCTTCGAGTTGACGATGCATCCCCGCTTCTGCGGTCGCACCGACGCCGCGCCCTGCGAAATGCGCGTCAGGGTACGCGGCCTTGATTTCAATATCCTGTCGAAAAAATAGAACGGCCCGGCAGAGGGCTTATTTCGGAAAGATCTCGCCGATCCGCCCGGTGAGATAATAGGCCGTCAGGCTCATCCACTCGCGGGCTGCAGTCGTCGTCAGCTGCGCATTCAGCGCCGGCTGGGTGAAATCCAGCGACAGGCGGACGATGCCGCTGGTGCGGTAATCGACCGGCCACGGCGTCACCTCCGTTCCGGCGGCCCGGAACAGGCCTATCGATCTCGGCATATGGAAGGCGGAGGTGATCAGCAGGCAGCGTTCGAGCCCCTGAGCCTTCAGAAGCCCGGCCGAATTCACTGTGTTCTCATAGGTCGTGCGAGACGTATTCTCCTTCACCAGTCGATCGGCCGGGATGGCGAAGGCGGAGAAGAACCGTTCCGCAGCCTGCGCCTCTCCTTCGTAGGCGCCGCTGATCGAACCGTCTCCGCCGGAAATCAGGATGCGTGCCTGCGGATGATTGCGGGCGAGCCGCAGAGCCTCCACGAACCGGTCGGCGGCCTGATTGAGCTCGATGCCGCCGCGCACGGTCGTCACCTCGTTTTCAAGCACGCCGCCGAGCACGATCATGCAGGAAACCGACTGGGGTTCCTGCATCGGCTTTGGAATGCGGCCTTCCAGCGCCTGCAGCGCCACTGCGCCCGTCGTGGTAAAAAGCGTCACGAACAGCACCAGCGCGGTCAGCAGCCCAGCAAGGACGCCAAGCCGGCGCCAGCCGACGGTGATGAGAACTGTGGCAAGGGCGGAGAGGAGAAAAGCAAGCGAGAGGGGCTGGGCGAAGACCCAGAAGAGTTTTGAAAGCAGGAACATCAAAAACTTTCGGAAAGATCAGGCGCGGCGGCGGGCTGAGGCGATCGGCTGCTGGAAATGCAGGTGCAGCGGGCGCGGCAGAAGTGTCGTCGCCAATGCGACCGCAAGGGCCAGAACCGAAACGATCCAGAGCGCATGGCTGCCTGCATATTTCGTCAAAAAAGCGCCCGTCACCGCGCCGCATGCCATTCCGGTCCAAGGAACCGTCTGGATCAGCCAACCGGTCGGGTTGCGGTCGCCGATCAGCCAGCGGCCGATGCCGCGGCCAAAGCGGGAAAGCGCCCCCGTCACGTAGGTGAGGCCGATCGGCAGCCCTTCGATATGTTCGACCGTCGCGTTGATCATGCCCATCGACAACACGACCAGATAGAATTGCAGCCGAGGATACCCCCCCGCGTCGGGGACGGTCGAGGCGGCGGCAAGCAGGATGGAGACGCTTGCAAGCACCACGAATGTGCGGCGCGCCGACACCGTATAGGCAAGCACGATGCCGAGCGCGTTGCCGAGGATGAAGACCCAGAGCGCGATGAACAGGATGATCGCATGGCTATAGTCGCCGTCGGCGAAGGCGATGGCTGCGCGGGTCGTGTTGCCGGTCATGAAGGACACGAAGTCGCCCGAGAGCAACAGGCCCACCGCATCCGTCATGCCCGCCACGAAGGAAATGGCGGCAACCAGCGCAAGGCCTGTCACGGTCCGCCGCCTGCGGATGATGCGTCTTCGTCTTTCCCTGCTCATGGAGCCCCTTCTTCCGCGTAAATCTGCGCGAATCACGCCTTGAGGCGTTGATCTAGGACAATGTCGGATAAGTGGAGAAGAAATCGCAAATAGCGTCCCGAAGCGAGTCCTATCTCGGGTCCAACCAGGCATCGATACCCTTTGCCGCGGCCCGGCCCGTCGCAAGACACGCGGTCAGCAGGTAGCCACCCGTCGGGGCCTCCCAGTCGAGCATTTCCCCGGCGGCGAAAAGGCCCGGAAGCGGTTTCAGCATGTAGTTTTCGTCAAGGTCGCTCCAGGCGATGCCGCCGGCGGATGAGATCGCTTCCGCGATCGGTCGCGGGCGGACAACCGGGATCGGCAGAGACTTGATCAGCCTCGCCAGTTCCTCCGGGGACATGCGGTTGATATCGCCAACAAGCTCGCGAAGCAGAGCGCTCTTCACGCCCTCCAGCCCTGCTCCCTTGCGCAGGCGGTTGGAGAAACTCGCCTTGGCATCTTGCCGGGCAAGGTCGCGACCAAGTCGCTCCAGCGTGCGGCCGGGTGCGAGGTCGACGGTCAATGTCGCTTGGCCTTGCGAGAAAAGCCGGTCCCGAAGCGCTGCTGAATGGGCATAGACAAGGCTGCCTTCGATCCCCTGCCCGGAGATCACGAATTCGCCCTGGAATGTGCCGGCGTCCGAAGTGGTCGAAACGGATTTCAGTGGCTCGCCGGCAAACCGCTCGTGAAACGACGGGCTCCAGGCAACATCGAAGCCGCAATTGGCCGGCTGCAGATCGGCGACTTCAACGCCCTTATCCTTCAGCCACGGCACCCAGGCGGCATCCGAGCCGAGCCGCGGCCAGCTGGCGCCGCCCAGTGCCACAAGAGCGGCATCGGGCCGGACGGTGACCGGCCCTTCCGGCGTTTCGAACCGGTAACCGTTTTCGGCAAACCCCACCCAGCGATGCCGTGTCTTGAGCATCACGCCCTGCGCCTCCAGCCGCCGCAGCCAGGCGCGCAGGAGCGGCGAGGCCTTCATAACCGTCGGAAACACGCGGCCGGAGGTCCCCACGAAGGTTTCCGTGCCAAGCCCCAGCGCCCAGGCCCGCACGTCGCCCGGCGTGAATGCCTCGAGGGCAGGGCGCAGTCGAGCGGAGGCGCTTCCGAAACGCGCCGCGAACTTTGAAAAATCTTCCGAATGGGTGATGTTCAGCCCGGATTTCCCGGCGAGCAGGAATTTCCGCCCGAAGGTCGGCATCGCCTCGTAGACGGTCACGGAATGGCCGGAGGCGGAGAGAACTTCCGCCGCCATCAGCGCTGTCGGGCCGCTGCCGATGATCGCGATCTGCTTTGTCATGCCTCCCGGTTAAGGCAGATCAGTCCGCTTTGCCATAGCCTCCGGCGGTCGGCGTCTGGACGGTCACCGCTTCGCCCGCCTCGATGATCGTCTGGGCGCAGCCCCCAAGCTCTTCGAGCGTGCCGTCGAGGCGTCGTACTGTCGTCTTGCCAAGCTCGCCGGTTTCGCCGCCCTCAAGCCCGTGCGGCTTGATCGTCCGGTGCGAGGAAAGGATGGCACAATCCATTTTTTCGAGGAAACGTATGGTGCGTTTCGTGCCGTTGCCGGCCGAGAACCTACCCCTGCCGCCGGAATTGTCGCGGATGTGAAAATCTTCGAGCAGCACCGGATAACGGGTTTCCAGGATTTCCGGGTCGGTGAGGCGGGAATTGGTCATGTGCACATGCACCGCGTCCGTGCCTTCGAAACCGGTCCCGTCGTTGAACACGCCGGCCGGCGAGCCGGAGCACAGCGTCTCGTAATATTGGTAGGTCGCATTGCCGAAGGTGAGGTTGTTCATCGAGCCCTGGCTTGCCGCCATCGCCCCGAGCGCGCCGAACAGCGCGTTGGTCACATGCTGGCTGGTCTCGACATTGCCGGCGACGACCGCCGCCGGATATTGCGGCTTCAGCATCGACCCTTCCGGCACGATGATCCGGATCGGCCGCAGGCATCCCGCGTTCATGGGAATGGAGCTTTCGACCATGACGCGGAAGACATAAAGCACCGCGGCCCGGGTGACCGGTTCCGGTGCATTGAAGTTGTTCTTCTTTTGCGGGCTCGTTCCGGTGAAATCGACAGTCGCCTCGCGCTTGGCCTTGTCGACGGTGATTTTCACCTGGATCACGCTGCCCTGGTCGGTCGGGTACGTGAATTCAGAATCGCCAAGCTTTTCGATGACGCGGCGGACGCTCTCCTCCGCATTGTCCTGCACGTGGCCCATATAGGCCCGCACCACGTCCAGCCCGAACTGCGCGATCATCTTGCGCATTTCGTGCACGCCCTTTTCATTGGCGGCGATCTGGGCGCGAAGGTCCGCGACGTTCTGCGCGACGTTGCGAGCGGGGTAGGGGTGGTTGGAGAGGAGATCGGTGATGCCGGCCTCGTCGAACCGGCCGCGATCGACAAGCAGCACGTTGTCGAACAGCACGCCCTCCTCGTCGACAGTGGTCGCAAGCGGCGTCATCGAACCCGGCGCGGTGCCGCCGACATCCGCGTGGTGTCCGCGCGAGGCGACGTAGAACAGGATGTGTCTACCCTCGGAATCGAAGACCGGCGTAACGACGGTGATATCCGGCAGGTGGGTGCCGCCGTTATAGGGCGCGTTCAACGCAAACACGTCGCCGGGGCGGATCCTGCCATGGTTCTGAGCGATGACGCTCTCGACCGAGCGGTCCATCGAACCGAGATGCACCGGCATATGTGGGGCGTTCGCCACCAGCGCGCCATCCGCATCGAAGACGGCGCAGGAGAAATCCAGCCGTTCCTTGATGTTGACCGAAGACGCGGTGTTCTGCAGCGTCACGCCCATCTGTTCGGCGATCGACATGAACAGGTTGTTGAACACTTCGAGCAGCACCGGATCGGCCTGGGTGCCGATCGGCTTGGCGCGGGAGAGTTCCGCAACGCGCTTCAGAACAACATGGTTCAACCCGGTGATCTCGAAAGCCCAGCCGTCTTCGACGACAATCGTCTGATGCGGCTCGACGATCAGGCACGGGCCGTTGGCGCGCGATCCAGGCTTGATCTCGGCGCGCCGATAAACTGGCGCTTCGCGCCATGCACCGCCGGAGAAGAACTTTGTCTGTTCAGCCGCCGTTGGCGCGCTATCGTCCAATTCGAATTCCGGTTCGTCGGAATCGGCGCCGCCGCCGATCGCCTCGACCTCGTAGGCCTCGAAAATGATCTCTCGGTTTTCGAAGATGAAGCCGAACTGTTTCCTGTGCGCCGTCTCGAAGGCGACCGTCATGTCGGCGGCGTCGGTCACGGTTACGGGCAAAGTCGTATCCGTGCCCTGATAGCGCAGGTGTGCGCGGTGCAGGACTTCGGTATCTGCCCGGGAAACGCCCTGCGAGGCCATTTCCTCCAGCACGCTGGCGGTCAGCTCGTCCTGGGTTGCCTCAAGCGTCTCCAGCGCGGCCGTAAGCTCGTGAGATACCGTGCGCTGGCGTGTGGCCCGGATATCCGCAAGCCCCATGCCATAGGCCGACAGGATGCCCGAAAACGGATGGATCATCACGGTCGAAATACCGAGCGCATCCGCCGTCAGGCAGGCATGCTGGCCTCCGGCGCCGCCGAAGCAGGTCAGCACGTAATGGGTGACGTCGTAGCCGCGCTGGACGCTGATCTTCTTGACCGCATTCGCCATGTTCTCGACGGCGATCGCCAGAAAGCCATCAGCCACTTCTTCCGGCGAACGGCCGTCGCCGATCACCTTGGCCATATCCTCGAAGGCGGAGCGCACGGCATCCGCATCGAGCGGCTGGTCGCGGTTGGGTCCGAAGATCGCCGGAAACAGCTTTGGGGACAGCTTGCCGAGCATGACGTTGGCGTCTGTAACGGTCAGAGGTCCACCGCGGCGATAGGCCTTCGGGCCAGGATTGGCGCCGGCCGAATCCGGGCCGACGCGAAAACGGCCATTCTCGAAATGCAGGATCGAACCGCCGCCGGCGGCAACGGTATGGATCGACATCATCGGCGCGCGCATGCGAACGCCCGCGACTTCGGTTTCGAACGAGCGTTCCAGCTCGCCGTCATAGTGTGACACGTCGGTCGACGTACCGCCCATGTCGAAGCCGATCATCCGGTTGAAGCCGGCCAGCCGCGAGGTCTCGACCGCGCCGACCACGCCGCCGGCGGGGCCGGAGAGAATCGCATCCTTGCCCTGGAATAGCCGCGCCGCAGTCAATCCGCCGGACGACTGCATGAACATCAGCTGCGCACCTTGCTTGTCGGCGACGTCGAGCCCAGTGCCAAGTTCACCGGCAACCTGTTCCACATAGCGACGCAGGATCGGCGAGAGATAGGCGTCGACCACGGTCGTGTCGCCGCGCCCGACCAGCTTGATCAGCGGCGAAACCTCGTGACTGACGGAAACCTGCGTGAAGCCGATCTCGCGGGCAATCCCTGCCACAAGCTGTTCGTGGGCCGGATACCGATAGGCGTGCATCAGGACGATCGCGACGGCGCGGAAGCCGGCGTCATACTGCTCCTGCAGCTGCGCGCGGATCGTTGCGGCATCCGGTGCAGCTTCGATCGTGCCGTCGGCGCGGACGCGTTCATCCACCTCGACCACGTGCTTGTAGAGCAGTTCGGGCTTGATGATCTTCTTGGCGAAGATGTCGGCGCGGGCCTGATAGCCGATCGCCAGCGCATCGCGGAAGCCGCGGGTCGTCACCAGCAGCGTGCGCTCGCCCTTGCGCTCCAGCAGTGCATTGGTGGCGACTGTCGTGCCCATCTTTACCGCGCCGATGGCATCGGCGGGTATGGCAGTGCCGGCCGGCACGCCCAGGAGTTCGCGAATCCCTTGTACGGCCGCATCACGATAGGCTTCCGGATTTTCGGACAGGACTTTATGGGCGACAAGCGATCCGTCCGGCTTCCGGCCGACGATGTCGGTGAACGTGCCGCCGCGATCGATCCAGAAATCCCACTTAGCTTCGGTCATGTTCCGCCCTCAAATCAAACTCGATAGGCGATAACGAAAACATTTCGTCGATAAAACGTCAATGATTAGTTGACAGGAAAATGCACATTGAAGCATCATGCTCGCTGAACGGGCAGGAAGCCACCAAGAGCTACACCCGGATAACCGGCAACCGAGGGGAGCCGACCATGCCGTTTTTCATATCCTGTTACGGGAGGCCGATCCATGTCCTCCGTTGATCGCCGCCACAGCATTCTTCCGGAATTCCTTCGACGAGCGCTGGACGGCCTGTATCTCGCCGCTGGTTATCTGGGAGGCGCATTTCTGGTTGCGACATTCGCAATCATGCTGTCCCTGTCGGCCGGCCGGCCGCTGGGCGTCGATATTCCCGCTGGTGACGACTTTACCGCGTGGTGCATGGCAGCGACGGCCTTTCTGCCGCTTGCTCATACCTTCCGGTCCGCCGAACTCATCCGCATGGGGTTGCTGATCGACAGGATCGGCGGTGCGCCGCGGCGGGCGCTTGAAATCGCCTGTACAGCTATTGCGACTTTGGCTGTCGGTTATTTCGCTTGGTATGCCGTGGACATGACATTGACCTCGTGGAAATTCAACGATGTCTCGCAGGGGGTCATTCCGGTTCCGCTCTGGATTCCCCAGATCGGCATGTCTCTTGGTCTGGTCATCCTGGAAGTCGCCTTCGTTGACGAACTTCTCCACCTCCTGTTCGGTGGTATGCCGCGTTACGAGAAGCCGGTGCCGAAGACCAAGGAAGAGATCATCGAGCGCGTCATGGAAAGTGGAGTCTGAAGATGGATACCACTTTCCTGGTGGAGATTTCAGGTCTCATTCTCGGCGCGATGCTCATCCTCCTTATGGGCGGAGTGTGGATTGGCATCGCGTTGCTGATATGCGGCTTCATCGCAATGCAGTTCGCCCCGGCCGGCATCCAGATCGGCGCCGCCATGGCCACCAATGCCTGGAGCGGCAGCGCATCCTGGAGCCTCGCAGCCTTGCCCCTGTTCATCTGGATGGGAGAAATCCTCTACAGGACGCGGCTCTCGGATGAGATGTTTCGTGGCCTGTCGCCTTGGCTGAATTGGCTGCCGGGACGTCTCGTTCACGTCAACGTGCTTGGCTGCGGGCTTTTTGGTGCGGTCTCAGGCTCGTCCGCAGCAACGACCGCAATGGTGGCGAAAATCACCTTGCCCGAACTCAAGAAGCGGGGCTACGACGAAAACATCAGCCTGGGATCGCTCGCCGGCGCGGGCACGCTTGGTTTTCTGGTGCCGCCGTCCATTCCAATGATCGTCTATGCTGTCGCAGCGAATGTTTCGATCATCCAGATGTTCATGGCGGGTCTCATTCCGGCCGTCATCGTCATGATCCTTTACATGGGTGCGATCGTCGTTTGGTCGCTGATGAACCCGGACAAGAGCCCCGCTCCTGCCCCGAAGACGTCTTTTCCGACCAAGCTGAAGGAGACGTTGAACCTCATCCCCCTGGCGTTGCTGATTCTCACGGTTTTTTCTGCCCTGATGCTCGGATGGGCGACGGCGACCGAATGCGCGGCATGGGGCGTCCTGGGCGCCCTCGTCATCGCTGCATCGCAGAGGGCTCTTACCTGGAGGAGTTTCATCGACAGCGTGTTGGGCGCCACCCGCATGACGTCGATGGTCATGCTGATCCTCACAGGAGCCGGCTATATGTCGATTGCCATGGGATATACGGGCATTCCCAACGCTCTTGCGGCATGGGTCGACAGTTTCCAGCTTAGCCCCTATGCGCTGATTGCCGTTCTGACGCTTATGTATGTGCTGCTCGGTTGCGCCATCGACGGCCTGTCCATGATCGTGCTGACCACGGTCGTGGTGCTGCCGATGATCCAGCAGGCCGGTTTCGACCTGATCTGGTTCGGCATCTTCCTGGTGTTGATGGTCGAGATGGCGCAGATCACGCCACCGGTCGGCTTCAACCTCTTCGTCCTCCAGACGATGAGCGGGCGCGACAGCCTGACGGTTGCGCGCGCCGCACTGCCATTCTTCTTCCTGCTTCTGGCGACCGTCGCCATCCTCACGATCTTCCCGGATATCGTGATGTTTCTGCCGAAAATGGCTTTCCCGGGATAACTAGAGAGAAAAGGGAACTGAAATGAGGAAATTGCTCTCCAATCTGGTTCGCCCGGGCATTGCAGTGGCGGCCTTGCTGGCAGCCTCCGGTGCGGCGCTCGCCCAGACGGCCTGGGTCCTGCCGTCCGCCTATCCGCCGGCGAACTACCATGTCGAGAACCTGATGCAGTTCGCCAAGGACGTCGAAACGGCCTCCGGCGGCAAGTTGAAAATCACCGTTCATCCGAACGCTTCGCTCTTCAAGGCGCCGGATATCAAGCGGGCTGTCCAGACCGGTCAGGCCCAGGCCGGCGAAGTGCTGATCTCGCTGCACGAGAACGAAAATCCGGTCTTCGGCATCGACGTCGTGCCGTTCCTGGCAACCAGCTTCGACGCATCGAAGAAGCTCTATGCCGCCTCGAAGCCGGCGGTCGAAAAGGCGCTAGACGCCCAGGGACTCAAGCTCCTTTATGCAACGCCATGGCCACCCCAGGGCATCTTCACCAAGAAGGATGTTAACAGCACGACGGATCTCAAGGGTCTGAAATGGCGCGCCTATAACGTCGGTACGTCGCGCATCGCCGATCTCGTCGGCGCCCAGCCGGTCACGGTCCAGGCGGCCGAACTGCCGCAGGCTCTCGCAACCGGCGTCGTCGACGGCCTGATGACCTCGAGCGCCACCGGCGTCGATAGCAAGATCTGGGAATCGCTGAACCACTATTACGATACCCAGGCCTGGATCCCGAAGAACGTCATCTTCGTCAACAAGGCCGCCTTCGCAGCACTCGATCCGGCCGTCCAGAAGGCCGTCACCGATGCCGCGGCTGCCGCCGAAGCTCGCGGCTGGGCGCTCGGTGCCGAAAAGACCGCCGCCTACATGGAAACCCTCAGGAAGAACGGCATGAAGGTTCTTGAACCGAGTGCCGACCTGAAAAAGGGCCTGGCCGATGTCGGCTCCAAGCTGACCGAGGACTGGTCGAAGAAGGCCGGCGCTGATGGCGCCGCCATTCTGGACGCCTACAAGAAGATGTGATTTGAGGGGCGCCGCAGGCACCCGTCTGCGGCGCGCTCGTCCCGGGAGGAGAAATCATGGTATCGGAAAAGAGTGAATTCGGCCCGATCGTATCCTCCGGGCACCTGGCGAGCGGCGCATTGCCGGCGCTGTCGGAAATCGAGTTCGGCATGATCATGCTGAACCACGCCTTCAGCCGCTGGATGGTGCGCTGCATGTCGGCAGCCGGCGTACCGGATCTGTCGCCGATCGATATCCTCGTGCTGCACAACATCAACAGCCGCAACAAGGCAAAGACGCTCGCCGATATCGCGCTGGTCCTCAACATCGAGGACACGCATGTGGTGACCTACGCGCTGAAGAAACTCGAGCGCCTGAAGCTGATCAAATCCGGCCGCCGCGGCAAGGAAAAGCTGGTCATGGTGGCGGAGGCGGGCGCCGAAGCCTGCAGGCGTTATGCGGCGGTGCGCGAAGAGTTGCTGGTCAAATCGGTGCTGGCCACCGAGGTTTCGGGAGAAACCCTGTCGGCGATGGCTGCCCGCCTGCGCGCGCTGTCCGGCCATTACGACCAGGCCGCCCGCGCGGCGGCTTCGCTTTAGGAAAACAGCGCATCCATCAGCGGATGGGCGGGATCTTCCATCCCGTCGAGGACGTTGAAGTGATGCTTGTCCGGCTCCTCGGTGGCCTCCGTCTCGGCGCCCAGCCCTTTCCAGATGCTGGCAAGCAGCGCGTTCTGGCGGATGAATTCGGCGCGCTCGCCCGCTCCCACCCAGCAGGTCACCCGAGCACCTGCAAACGGCTCCAGTAGTGCCGGGCTTTCCGCCTGCGCTTCTTCCGCGTCGATCCGCATCTTGGCATTCGAGGTAAGCTTGAGAAGCGGTCGCAGGTCGTGCAGGCCGGACAGCGAAACGACCTTGGCGATACGGCTGCGGACCGCCTCCGGAAGCGGCGAGGTGGCGGAAATCATCCGCGTCACCAGATGGCCGCCAGCCGAGTGGCCGATCAGCCGGATCGGTCCCGCCACGTCCTTTGCGGCAGCTTCGATCGCCTTGCCGATTTCCACCGTGATGCTGGAAATGCGGCCTTCCGGGGCCAGCGTGTACATCGGCATGGCGACGGCATATCCGCGCTCCACCGAACCCCTGGCAAACTGCGACCAATAACTGTTGTCGAGGCCGATCCAGAAGCCGCCGTGGACAAAAACCACAAGGCCGGCCGGTTCGGTTTCGGGCAGGAAAAGGTCGAAGCGGTTGCGCGGTCTTTCGCCATAGGAAAGACCGAGCTTGGCGCGGCCCGCTGCGAAAAGCGTCTCGCGAAAAAGTCGTGCCGGCTCCACCCATGCTGCCGGCCAACGGTCGCCCTGGGGAATGTTGATGCCGTTCGCATAGGCATTGTCCCAGTCGCTGATCCGATGACGCATCTTCACTTTCCCTTCGATCCGCTTGATTTCGAACGCCATACTGTCACCGCATCAGCCCGCTTGGAAGCCCGTCGCAGCTTCAAAAAGCGTCGGAGGAAAATTATTACAAACTTAAACTTTCTCTCTTGCAACCGAGGGAAAGCAGTGCTTTGCTGGGCGAAAGGCAAAAAGCCGCTATATAAAAAACGCTTGGGAACGAAAATATGCTGGGACCGTCAGGCCATCTGGATACGTTTGCCCGCGACAATCTTCCGCCGCCGGATCAGTGGCCGGAAATCAGGCTTGATGGCTTCGATTATCCGGAATGGATGAATGCGGGCGTCGAACTCACCGACCGCATGGTCGAGCGCGGCTTCGGAGACAACACCGCACTCATCGGCAACGGCCGCCGCCGCACCTACAAGGAATTGTCCGACTGGACGAACCGCATCGCTCGCGCCTTGACCGAGGATTACGGACTGAAGCCCGGCAACCGGGTGCTGATCCGTTCCGCCAACAACCCGGCCATGGTCGCCTGCTGGCTGGCCGCGACCAAGGCCGGCGCGGTGGTCGTCAATACGATGCCGATGCTGCGATCCGGCGAACTTTCCAAGATCATCGACAAGGCGGAAATTTCGATCGCGCTCTGCGATACGCGGCTGATGGACGAACTGGTCGCCTGCGCCAAGGAAAGCCGGTTCCTGAAACAGGTGATCGGCTTCGACGGCACCGCCAATCATGACGCCGAGCTCGATCGGGCGGCGCTGAACAAGCCGGTGCGTTTCGAGTCGGTAAAGACCGGCCGCGACGACGTCGCCCTGCTCGGCTTCACGTCCGGTTCCACAGGCGTGCCGAAGGCCACCATGCATTTCCACCGCGATATCCTGATCATCGCCGACGCCTATGCCAAGGAAGTGCTCGATGTGACGCCGGACGACGTGTTCGTCGGTTCGCCGCCGCTCGCCTTCACCTTCGGGCTCGGTGGCCTCGCGGTCTTCCCGCTGCGTTTCGGCGCGGCTGCGACCCTTCTGGAGCAGGCCACGCCCGCGAAGATGATCGAGATCATCGAGACCTATAAAGCGACGATCAGCTTCACCGCGCCGACCGCCTATCGCGCCATGCTGGCGGCAATGGATGCCGGCGCCGATCTCTCGTCGCTGCGCATTGCCGTTTCCGCCGGTGAGACCCTGCCAGCTCCCGTTTTCGACGAATGGGTGGCGAAGACCGGCAAGCCGATCCTCGACGGCATCGGTGCCACCGAGATGCTGCATATCTTCATCTCCAACCGTCTCGGCGATTCAAAGCCGGCCAGCACCGGCAAGCCGCTCACCGGCTACGAGGCGATCGTTGTCGACGACGACATGAACGAGGTGCCGCGCGGCACGATCGGGAAGCTGGCGGTCAAGGGGCCGATCGGTTGCCGTTACCTCGCCGACGACCGCCAGGAAGATTACGTCAAGGACGGCTGGAACCTGACCGGCGACAGTTTCGTCGAGGACGAGGACGGTTATTTCCACTTCGCCGCCCGCTCCGACGACATGATCGTCTCGGCCGGCTACAATATCGCCGGTCCCGAGGTCGAGGCGGCCCTCCTCAAGCACGAGGCGGTGCTCGAATGCGCCGTGATCGGCGTGTCGGACGAGGCGCGCGGCACGATCGTCGAGGCGCATGTGGTTCTGGCGAAGGGCGCCGAACCAGGCGAACTGATGGTCAAGCTTCTGCAGGATCATGTGAAGGCGGTCATCGCGCCTTACAAATATCCGCGTTCGATCGTGTTCACCGAGGCCCTGCCGAAGACGGAATCCGGCAAGATCCAGCGCTTCCGCCTGAAGCAGAAGCCCTCGGCTTAACCATGGCGATTGGCGGTTGAATTTCGCCTGACATGTAGAGTGGAAGTTTCCACGCAAATGTGGAAGACAAAGAAGACCCGGCGGATGTCCAAGTCCGTCGAAGGCATCGGGAACAACACAAAAACAAACGGGAGTTCGTCACATGAAGAAAATGCTTGCTGCTGCCACTTTGGCGCTGAGCATGAGCACCACCGGCATGGCTTTCGCCGAGCCGCTGAAGATCGGCATGATCACCACGCTTTCGGGTGGTGGCGCCGGCCTCGGGATCGATACGCGCGACGGTTTCATGCTGGCGATCAAGAACGCCGGCAACAAGGACATCACCGTCGTCACCGAAGACGATGCGCAGAAGCCGGAACTGGCCGTGCAGATCGCCGACAAGATGATCCAGAGCGACAAGGTCGATATCCTGACCGGCATCGTCTGGTCGAACCTGCTGATGGCCGTTGCCCCGAGTGCGGTGGCACAGGGCAAGTTCTACGTGTCGACCAACGCGGCGCCTGCAGCGCTTGCCGGCGCCAACTGCAACAAGCTCTATTTCAACGCCGCCTACCAGAACGACAACCTTCATGAAGCCATGGGCGAATATGCCAACAAGGGCTACAAGAAGATGTTCATCCTCGCCCCGAACTATCCGGCCGGCAAGGATTCGCTGACCGGTTTCAAGCGTTATTACAAGGGTCAGCTCGCAGCCGAGGTCTACACCCAGGTCGGCCAGACCGACTATGCTGCCGAAATCGCCCAGATGCGCGCCTCCGGCGCCGACGGCATCTTCGTCTTCCTGCCCGGCGGCATGGGCATCGCCTTCATGAAGCAGTTCGCCCAGTCGGGCGTCAAAATTCCGGTCATGGGCCCGGGCTTCTCCTTCAGCCAGGACGTTTTGCCGGCAATCGGCGATGCGGCGATCGGCGCCAAGGCGTCCGGTCAGTGGGCCCCGGACTTCGACAACGCAGCAAGCAAGAAGTTCCTGGCGGATTTCCAGAAGGAATATAACCGCCTGCCGTCCATCTATGCCGTCCAGGCCTATGACGCAGCCCAGCTCATCCTGTCGGCCGCGTCCAAGGCAAGCATCAAGAATGCCGATGCCTTCGGGGCCGAACTGAAGAAGGCCGACATCCAGTCCCCGCGTGGAAAATTCAAGTTCAACACCAATCAGCATCCGATCCAGGACATCTACCTGACGGAAGTGGTGAAGCAGAACGGCGTCATCACCAACAAGACGGTTGAGAAGATCTTCGCCGATCATGGCGATGCCTATGCCAAAGACTGCAAGATCTAAGGTCCGCCTGTGACTTTGGCACTTGCTCTCGAGCAGTTGCTCAACGGCCTGCAGCTCGGCGTCATGTTGTTTCTCATGGCTGCCGGGCTGACGCTGATCTTCGGCGTCATGGGCCTGATCAACCTCGCTCACGGCTCGCTCTACATGGTCGGCGCATTTGCCTGCGCCACCGTAGCGGCGTGGACCGGCTCGTTCTGGATCGGATTGATCGCCAGCCTCGCCGCGGCCGCCGCCGCCGGGGCGATCGTCGAACTCGTGGTGATCCGTAGGCTCTACGACCGCGACCATCTCGACCAGGTGCTTGCCACCTTCGCGCTGATCCTGATGTTTTCGGAAGGCACACGCTGGCTGTTCGGCTCCTTCCCGCTCTATCTCGATATCCCACCGCTTCTGCAGGGCGCCGTCGCGCTGCCGGGCGGCACGGAATATCCGGTCTACCGTCTGGCGATCATCCTCGCCGGCGCGATCGTCGCGTTCGGGCTCTATCTGCTGATCTCCCGGACCCGCCTCGGCATGCGCATCCGCGCCGGCGAAAGCGACCGCGAGATGATCGGTGCTTTAGGTGTCGATATCCGCACGCTCTACACCGTCGTCTTCGCGCTCGGCGCGGCGCTTGCTGGTCTTGCGGGCGCCATGGTCGGCGCGCTGCAGTCGGTGCAGGTCGGCATGGGCGAGCCGGTGTTGATCCTCGCCTTCGTGGTCATCGTCATCGGCGGCATCGGCTCGATCAAGGGCGCGTTGCTCGGCGCGCTGCTGGTTGGGGTCACCGATACGATGGGACGTTTCCTGTTGCCGAAGATCCTGGCGCTGTTCGTCGCCCCGGCGCAGGCGGGCATGATCGGCGGCGCGGCAGCCTCGATGCTGATCTATATCGTCATGGCGGTCATTCTTGCGGTCAAACCGCGCGGCCTCTTCCCCGCGGCGCATGCGTGAGATCATGATGGTGACCCGCGAAAACCTCATCAACCTCGTTCTGGCGGCAATGCTGCTCGCCGTGCCCTTTGCGGCGAACGCGCTAGGCCAGCCATTCTACATCACACTGGCGACCCGCATCGCCATCCTCGCGCTCGCCGCGACCGGCCTCAATCTGGCGCTCGGCCTCGGCGGTCTCGTCTCGCTCGGCCACGCGGCCTTCTTTGGTATCGGCGGTTATGTCGCCGGCATTCTGGCGGCTCACGCCTTTTCCGGCGATCCGCTGCTGTTCGGCCTTTCCGGCTCCAAGCAGATGTGGGTGATCTGGATCGTTGCCGTGATCGTCTCGGGCCTTGTCGGCCTGGCGATCGGCGCGATCAGCCTTCGTACCTCGGGCGTCTATTTCATCATGATCACGCTCGCCTTTGCCCAGATGGTCTATTATTTCGCGATCTCCTGGCCGGCCTATGGCGGCGAGGACGGGCTGTCGCTCCTCGTCCGCAACCAGTTTCCGGGCGTCAACACCATGCGGCCGCTGACCTTCTTCCTGATCTGCTATGTCGTCCTGCTGCTGGCGCTCAGCCTCTTCGCGCTGATTCGCGCCTCGCGTTTCGGCACGGCGCTGCAGGCGGCGCGGCAGAACGAGGTGCGTGTCGCGACCGTCGGCATCCAGCCCTACCGCATCCGGCTGACCGGCTTTGCGATCTCGGCGGCGGTCACGGGCCTTGCAGGCGCGCTGTTTGCCGATCTCAACCGCTTCGTCAGCCCGTCCATGCTCTCCTGGCACATGTCGGGCGAACTGATCGTGCTGATCATCCTCGGCGGCACCGGCCGGCTGTCCGGGCCGCTCGCGGGTGCGGCACTCTACGTCGTCTTCGAATTTGCGCTCGGCGGCCTCACCGAGCGCTGGCAGTTCTTCCTCGGCCTCATCCTCCTCGTCGTCGTACTGTTTGCGCGCGGCGGTCTTCTGGGCCTGCTTGCCGGAAAGGCCAAACATGGTTGAGCCGGTTCTCCAGATCTCCAATCTCGTCAAGAATTTCGGCGCGCTCCGGGCGACCGATGGTGTGACGCTCGACCTGCGCCCCGGTGAGATCCATGCCCTGATCGGCCCGAACGGCGCCGGCAAGTCGACGCTCATCCACCAGATCTGCGGCACGCTCCGGCAGGATAGCGGCTCGATCCGTTTTGCCGGGCAGGATATCGGTTCATTTGGGGTTGCCGAACGCGCCCGCCTTGGGCTTGGCCGCACCTTCCAGGTCTCGTCGATCGCGCCGGATTTCTCAGGCCTGCGCAATGTCATGCTGGCGGTCCAGGCAAAGCAGGGCTCGAGTTTCCGTTTTTTCAAGCCCGTCATGCGCGACAGGTCGCTGATCGACACGGCAATGGCGATGCTGGAACGCGTCGGGCTCACGGCCCGCGCCCGCATTCCCGCCGCCGAGCTTTCCCATGGCGAGCGCCGGCAGCTCGAAATCGCCATGGCGCTGGCGCTGGGCTCGAAAGCCTTCCTGCTCGACGAGCCGATGGCCGGCATGGGGCCGGAAGGCTCGAAATCGCTGACCCACTTTCTGGATACCCTGCGGCATGAAGCGCCGATCCTGCTGGTCGAGCACGACATGGATGCGGTTTTCGCACTCGCCGACCGGATTTCGGTGCTCGTCTACGGCCGCATCATTGCGACCGGCACGGTGGAGGAGATCCGCCGCGATCCTACGGTGCGCACCGCCTATCTCGGAGACCACGCCTGATGCTGCTCGATGTAACAAAGATCGAAGCATTTTATGGCGCCAGCCAAGCATTGTTCGGCGTTGACCTCGCAGTCGCCGAAGGCGAGGCCGTCGCCCTGATGGGCCGTAACGGCATGGGCAAGACGACAACCATCCGCGCCATCTGCAACCTCACGCCGCCGCGATCAGGCGCCGTGAAGATCGGCGGCACGGATACCAAGGGCAAGCGGCCGCATCATGTCGCCAAGCTCGGCATCGGCCTGGTGCCGGAAGGCCGCCGTTGTTTTCCGAATCTCACGGTTCATGAAAACCTTGTCGCTGCCGCCCGGCCCGGCCAATGGACGCTGGAACGCGTCAACGAACTGTTCCCCCGGCTTGAGGAGCGGCATACGCAAATGGCAAGATCCCTCTCCGGCGGCGAACAGCAGATGCTGGCGATCGGCCGCGCCCTGATGACCAACCCGCGGCTTCTCATTCTCGACGAGGCGACCGAAGGCCTTGCCCCGGTCATCCGCCAGGACATCTGGAAGGCTATCCGGCGGCTCAAAGCCGAAGGTTTGTCGATCCTCGTGGTGGATAAGACGCTTTCGGAGCTTTTGCCGGTTGCGGACCGCTGCGTCATCCTGGAAAACGGAAGAAGCGCCTGGAGCGGCAGGCCCGCGGACCTGACGACGGAACTGCAGGATCGATATCTCGGGGTATAGGCATGGAAGCGGAAGCGGCAAGCGCCGACCTGGAACTGATCGCCCATGGCCCGCATGGGAAGAACAAGCCCGAGACGCGGCTGTGGCTGCGCATGCTTTCCACCACCAAGCTGATCACCACGGAAATCCGCCGCCGGCTCCGCACCGAGTTCGGTGCTACGCTTCCCCAGTTCGATCTGATGGCGCAGCTCTATCGCGAAGCGGATGGCCTCAGACTAGGGGAACTCTCGAAGCGAACCATGGTCACCAACGGCAATGTCACCGGCCTGGTGGAGCGGCTGGAGACGGACGGTTTCGTGCAGCGGGTCACGCCGGATGGCGACCGCCGCGTCACCGTCGCCAAGCTAACGCCCGCCGGTACCGAGCTTTTTGTCGCCATGGCCGCCGCTCACGAAGGCTGGCTGCGCGACATCATGGCCGATGTCGACCCGGCGATGATCGCCTCATTGTGGTCGGAGATCGGCGCGGTGAAAGCTTCCGCCAGCAACCACCTTTCCGGCAGCGCCTTCGAATAGTAAGGCTCGTCTCCGGGCGCAACAATTCGGGGTTAGGAAATGGCAGACCTGCAGGCGATCGTCGATGAGATCCATGCGAAGCTGACGCCGCGTCTGGGGGAAGGCAAGGTGGCCGACTACATCCCGCAGCTCGCCCATGTCGACCCGAAGAAATTCGGGATGGCGATCATCGATGTCGACGGTCAGGTCTTCAAGGCCGGCGATTGCGACGAACCCTTCTCGATCCAGAGTGTCTCAAAGGTCTTCACGCTGACGCTCGCGCTCGGCAAACATGGCGAGACCACCTGGAACCGTGTCGGCCGTGAGCCCTCCGGCTCCGCCTTCAATTCGATCGTCCAGCTCGAGCACGAGGAAGGCAAGCCGCGCAATCCGTTCATCAATGCCGGCGCCATCGCCGTCAGCGATCTCGTCCTTGCCGGACACACGCCGCGCGAGGCGATCGGCGAGATCGTCCGTTTTGTGCGCTACCTGGCAGATGACGATTCGATCGCCATCGATCCGGAAGTGGCGAAGTCGGAGCAGGCGACGGGTTTCCGCAATTTCGCGCTCGCCAATTTCATGCGCTCCTTCGGCAAGCTCGATCATCCGGTCGAACATGTCCTCGGTGTCTATTTCCACCACTGCGCGCTGGCGATGACCTGCACCCAGCTTGCCAAGTCGGCCCTCTTCCTCGCCGCATCGGGCCGCAATCCGCTGACCGGGCACACGGTAGTCTCGAAGCAGCGGGCGAGGCGCATCAATGCGCTGATGCTGACCTGCGGCCATTATGATGGATCGGGTGATTTCGCCTACCGTGTCGGCCTGCCCGGCAAGAGCGGGGTCGGCGGCGGCATCATGGTGGTAGCACCTGGCAAGGCCTCCGTCGCGGTCTGGTCGCCGGGCCTCAATCACAACGGCAATTCGCTGCTGGGTTCGCTGGCGCTGGAAATGCTGGCCACCCGAACCGGCTGGTCGGTGTTCGGCCAATAAAAAAAGCCCGGCCGGAGCCGGGCTTTCAGTCTGCTGGCAGCGTTATGATCAGTCTTCGCTGGCTGCCATCTGCGAAAGAGCATCGCCGCGTCCCCGTGCGCGCAGGACGAGCGGCAGGATGAGGGCAAGTGCTGCCACGCCCAGCAGCACGGCGGCGATCGGCGAGGTGACCAGCACCGTCACGTCACCCTGGCTGATGGCGAGGGCACGGCGGAGCTGCTGTTCGGCGAGCGGCCCGAGAATGAGGCCGACGATAACCGGCGCAATCGGATAATCGAAAACGCGCATGATGTAGGCGACCAGCCCGAAGACCAGCAGCATGCTGAGTTCGAAGACCGACGGGTTGGCGCCGATCGTGCCGAGGGTGGCGAACACGAGGATGCCCGCGTAGAGCCACGGCTTCGGAATGGTCAGCAGTTTCACCCACAGGCCGACCAGCGGCAGGTTGAGCACCAGCAGCATCAGGTTGGCGATCAACAGCGAGGCGATCAGGCCCCAGACGAGCTGCGGGTTGGTCACAAACAGAAGCGGACCCGGCTGCAGTCCGTATTGCTGGAAGCCTGCGAGCATGATCGCCGCGGTCGCCGAGGTCGGCAGCCCGAGGGTCAGGAGCGGCACCAGAGTGCCGGCTGCGGATGCATTATTGGCCGCTTCCGGACCGGCGACACCTTCGATCGCGCCATTGCCGAATTCTTCCGGATGCTTGGAAAGCCGCTTTTCGGTCGCATAGGAGAGGAAGGTGCCGATCTCGGCACCCCCGGCCGGCATCGCGCCGATCGGGAAGCCGATCACGGTGCCTCGCAGCCAGGCTTTCCAGGAACGCGCCCAGTCCTGCGACGTCATCCAGACCGAGCCCTTGATCGCCTCGATCCTGTCCGGTGCGGATGCGCCCTGGGCGGCGATATAGAGTGTCTCGCCGATCGCGAACATGGCGACCGCCATCGTGGTCACCTCGATGCCATCGAGCAGGTCCGGCACGCCGAAGGAAAGCCGGTTCTGGCCGGTCAGCTGGTCGATGCCGACGAGCGACAGGGCAAGTCCGATGAACAGCGAGGTGAGGCCGCGCAGCGTCGAATTGCCGAAGGCGGAGGATACTGTGACGAAGGCCAGAACCATCAGCGCAAAATATTCGCGCGGACCGAAGACCAGCGCCAGCTTGACGATATAGGGGGCGATGAAGGCGAGCGCCAAGGTGGCGATCAGGCCGGCGACGAACGATCCGATCGCCGCCGTCGCAAGAGCCGGGCCGCCACGTCCCGCCCGAGCCATCTTGTTGCCTTCGAGCGCGGTGACGATCGAGGCGCTTTCACCCGGCGTGTTGAGGAGTATCGACGTCGTCGAGCCGCCATACATGCCGCCGTAATAGATGCCGGCAAACATGATCAGCGAGCCGGTCGCATCCAGCTGGTAGGTGACCGGCAGAAGCAGGGCGACCGTCGTTGCCGGACCGATGCCGGGAAGCACGCCGACGGCAGTGCCGAGCGTCACGCCGATCAGCGCGTAAAAGAGGTTCATCGGCTCCATTGCCGATACGAGCCCCTGGAGAAGAAATTCGAATGTGGTCATGATCTTGCTCTCAAGGGTCGCATCACTGGATCAGGTGTTCCAGCGGGCCTGCCGGAAGCGAAAGTTGCAGAACGCCGGCAAACAGCCACCAGATGGCGAGACAGATGACGATGCCGACCGGAATGCTGATCCACAGTCTGCGCGCGCCGAAACCTGCCGCCGCAAGGCCGAAAAGCGTGCCCGTGGCGATCGAGAACCCGGCGATCCGAATGAGGATCATCTGCGCCAGCAGGCCGGCGACGACCCATGCGACAGGTCCAAGCTCCTGTTTTTCCCTCGCCGGGAAATCGCGGCGAAAGGCGGCGAAGACCGTCCAGACGGCAAGTCCGATCAGCGCAAAGGCGATCCAGTCCGGAACTGTGGCCGGGCCGACCTGGCTATAGCCGCCCATATCCCTCAGCCGCGAGACGTCGAGAAAGATGACGACAGCGACAGCAACGAGGATGGCGGCAATAACAAGCGCCGCCCAATCGGGGCGGCGCTGCTCGGTGGTCGTTTTGTTGTTGTCGAGGCTCATTTGACCAGTCCGATGTCCTTCAGGATGGTTTCAGTGGCAGCGATGTCCTTGGCGAGCTGGGCGTCGAATTCCGGGCCGGAGAGATAGGTGTCGATCCAGCCCTTGGTCTTCAGGTTGTCCTGCCAGGTCTTGGACTTGGCGAGCTTTTCGACGTCGGCGGTCACAGCCTTCTTCTGCTCGGGGGTCAGGCCGGGAGCGGCGGCGACCATGCGCCAGTTCTGGATCACGACGTCAAGACCGCCTTCCTTCAGTGTCGGGGCATTGATGCCTTCGACCTTCTTTTCGGAGGAGATGGCGAGGAGGCGAAGCGTGCCGGCCTTGATCTGGCCTTCGAACTCGCCGTAGGACGAGATGCCGGCCGTGACCTGGCCGCCAAGGATGGCGGCGAGTGCTTCACCGCCGCCGGAAAACGCGATGTAGTTGACCTTCGTCGGATCGACGCCGGCGGCCTTGGCGATCAAACCGGCCGTGATGTGGTCCGTACCACCGGCCGAACCGCCGCCCCAGGAAACCGAACCCGGATTTGCCTTCAGCTTGGCGGTCAGATCGGCAATCGACTTGATGTCGGAAGAAGCCGGAACGACGACGACTTCGTATTCGCCGGTCAAGCGGGCGATCGGGGTAACGTCCTTCAGCGTGACCGGGGACTTATTGGTGAGGATAGCACCGACCATGACGTAGCCGCCGACCATCAGGGCGTTCGGATTGCCCTTCTGCTGGCTGGCGAACTGGGCGATGCCGATCGTGCCGCCGGCGCCGGGAACGTTCATAACCTGCACCTTGCTGGAAATCTTCTCAGTCTGCAAAGCGGTCTGCATGGTCCGGGCAGTCTGGTCCCAGCCGCCGCCGGGGGCGGCTGGCGCCATGATTGAATAGTCGGCCGCGGCGGCCGGAAGTGCGATTGCGCCCGCGAGAAGGGAAGCAAGCAAGAAATGTTTCAAGGGTCGATCCTCCGTTGGCGTCTTGATCCGACGCGAAATGCTTGTTTTGGCGAAACGAGGGAGATTGAAGCGGAAAGCGAGAATCGCTCGTCCGATGTCCTCCCATCGTGAATCGGGTCCCCGCCTCCACGGGGGCCGAATGCCCTAAGCCAGCATATCAAGCTGACATCTACCTGACATCTTTCGCGGACTTGCGATTTGGCAAGGGGTTTCGGCCCGCAGCCGCCGAATTTTGTGGCTATTGCAGCCGAAGGACTTCGTTCCAGCGGGAAATCAGCCGTGCTCGCTTCACCTGGTCGAGATAAACCATCAGCCCGAGGCTGACCGGAACCGGTTTCAATTGCCCGCCCAACATCTCCCGTAGCGTCGTGGCGGTGTTGTTGCCGGCGACTTCCGGGCTGACGGCCGGGATCTGCAGTTCGCGGGCCATGATCGTCTGGCCTTCCTTCGACATGAAGAATTCGAGGTAACGTTTGCCGAGATCCGGCGCGGCGGCGGCCTGCGGCACAAGGCCGATACGTGACATCACCACCGTGTAATCCTTCGGCAGTACGATCCCGACATCCGGATGACGGGAAGCCCAGTCGGCAGCGTAGGAGCCGAGAATGTTGTAGCCGAGCAGGAACCGCCCGTCGGCGACGCGCTCCAGGATTGCCTGGCTGGTCGAGTAGAGTTTCACACCCGCAGCGCCCATCGCCCGGATCACCGACCAGATATCGCCGAACTGTTCCTGGTCGCGCGCCATGAACAGGAAACCGACGCCGGACCGCTCGATGTCGTAGGTGCCGATTCGACCGTAGACGGCATCGCCCCGCTTCTGCAGGAATTCGACCAGTTCCGCCCGGGTCGAGGGCGGCGGGGAATCCTTGAAGCTCGGCTTATGATAAACGAACACGGCCGGTTCGAAAGTCAGCGCGTAGGCCGTATTACGCCAGTTGGCCCAGCCCGGCCATTGCCCGCTCATCGGCAGGTCGCTACGCTGGGCGTAGCCGTCATTGGCAAGCTTCACCTGCAAGTCCATGGCCGACGAGAAGGCAAAGTCGGCCGTCTTGTTGCCGGCATCGGTTTCGCCCACGATCCGGTCGTAGATCTCGCCCGTCAGCATGTCCTCGTAGCGCACCGCGACATCCGGATTGGCCGTCTGGAAGCCGGCTATCATCGGCTTGGCGAGCGGCTCGTCGAGCGACGAATAGACCGTCAGCATGGGCGCATCGTCCCGCCCGGAGAGCGCCCGGAACAGCGTCGTGTCTGCCGCTGCAAAGCTGGGCCAAAGGGCAAGACAGAGGAGTAGGAAAAGCAGCCTTTTCATATGGTCACAATGCCCCACTGCAACGGCCGCGACAAGCCAACCGGAACTCCGTAACATTCCCGCCACAGGGACCTCGATGCAACCGTCCGCCAGCTTGTTTTCCGATACCGGATCATTACCTGTGGGCGGTCTTTTTTGCGCCGGAAGTCCCGGCGTCTTGTCAGCAACCAAAGGTCTCGCCCCATGTCGCTTACGCTCTACGATGTCACAGTGCCGGTCTTCATCCGCGCTTTCGGCAACCTCACGGAAATCCTGAAAAAGGGCGAAGCTTTCGCCGATGAAAAGGGCCTCGCCCACAAGGAACTGCTGGAGACCCGGCTGGTCGATGACATGTACCCGCTGATCTCCCAGATCCAGCGCGCCAGCGACACCGCGAAATTCGTGCCGGTCCGCGTCGGGCAGATCGAGAATATCCCGATGGCCGACGAAGAAGTGACTTTCGCCGACCTGCATGCCCGGATCGAAAAGACCGTGGCCTTTCTCAACAGCGTCGATCCGGCCACCATGGTCAATCGCGACGATGCCGAGGTGATCGTCAAGACCCGCAGCGGCGAGACGAAGTTCACCGGCAAGAGCTACGTCCTCGGCTTCGCGCTGCCGAATTTCTATTTCCACGTAACCACGGCCTATGCCATCCTGCGCCACAAGGGCGTTCCGATCGGCAAGATGGATTATATCGGCCGTTCGCAGTAACAAGGTCGTCAGCGCCTCAGTGACATCGCCGCTTCCGCGTTTATAATCATCTGCGGAAGCGGGGAGATTTCGTGCGTATTCTTCTGGTCGAGGACAATCAGGCGCTGGCCGAAGGGCTGTCGACGATCCTGCGCGGCACCGGTTATGCGGTCGACGCGGTTGCCGACGGCGCTTCGGCGGAAGCAGTCGCCGCTGCTGAAACCTATGACCTCGTCATCCTCGATCTGAACCTGCCGGAAATGGACGGGCTCGACGTGTTGCGCGCCATGCGGGCCAGGGCGAACAAGGCCGCCGTGATGATCCTGACCGCCCGCGGCACGCCCGAGGAGCGGGTGAAGGGGCTCGATCTCGGCGCCGACGATTACATGATCAAGCCTTTCGACATTTCCGAGTTCGAAGCGCGCATCCGCGTGCTGCTGCGCCGCCAGGCGGGCCTCAGAAGCTCGATCGTCAACTACGGCGGCGTCACCTTCGACCTGAATTCACGAACCTTTTCGAGCCAGGGTGTGACCCTCGACCTCCCCGCAAGGGAGGTGGCGCTTCTGGAGCTGCTCTTCCTGCGCGCCGGCAAGGTGGTCTCCAAGGATGCGATCATGGCATCGCTGACCGGCTTCGACGACGACCTGTCCGCCAATGCCATCGAGCAATATGTAAGCCGCCTGCGCCGGCGTCTCGCCCCGCACGGGCTCACGGTGAAGACCGCTCGCGGCATCGGGTATTATCTCGAAACCACGGCACCGACCGCATGACATCCGTCTCCCACGGCGCCCAACCCGTCCCGCTGATTGCCGCCTATTCCCTGCGCCGCCGGTTGCTCGCCTGGCTTCTCGTCTCGACGGCGGTGATCGGCACGATCGCCATGGCCGACACCTGGGACGAAGCGATCGATACGGCGAACGAGGTGTCCGACCGAGTGCTCGCCGGTTCCGCACTGGCGATCGCCGAGCGGGTGATCGTCGCCGAAGACGGCACGCTGGAAGTCGACATTCCCTATGTGGCCCTGGAAATGCTGACCTCGGCAGCCCAGGACCGCGTCTTCTACCGCGTCGACGGGCCGCCCGGAAAATTCATCACCGGCTACCAGACGCTGCCGTCGATCCCGCGCCGGGAAGGTCAGGCGGCCGCCTTCGAGAATGCCACGTTCCGCGGCGAGCCGATCCGCGTGGCCGCCCTTGCGCGCTCCGCCTCGACCGGCATCAATTCCGTGCCCTTTACAGTGACAGTTGCGGAAACCACCATCGCCCGCCAGCAACTGACCCAGACGATCCTGATCCGCTCGGCGCTGCGCCTGCTGTTCATGATCGTCGGCGCCGCGATCATCGTCTGGGTAGCGGTGACGCTGTCGCTCCGGCCGCTCTACCGGTTCAGCGAAGCGATCGCCGAACGCAGCCCGGACGACCTTCACCCGATCAGCGAGCGGGTGCCGAACGAGGTGCAGGGACTTGTCGACACGGTCAATTCCTTCATGGTTCGGCTGGAAAGCGCGCTTGAGGCATTACGTCATTTCACCGGCAATGCCAGCCATCAGCTGCGCACGCCGCTCGCCATCATCCGCACTCAGCTCGCGCTCGCCGACCGCGCCACCGAACTTGGCGAGGTGAAGGAGGCTGCCCGCAAGGCGGACGAGGCGGTGGCGGATGCCGAGCGCATTATTGCCCAGCTTCTCCTGATGGCGAAGATCGATGCGGCCACGCGATCGGCTTCGATGCAACGCGTCGACCTGACCGCGTTGGCGCGCGGTGCGACGGCCGACAACGTGCCGCTTGGTGCCGATGCCGGTATCGACCTCGGTTTCGAAGGGGAGGGGGAAATCATGATCTCTGCCGAGCCGCTGCTGATCGGCGAACTGATGAAGAACCTGATCGGCAATGCGCTGCTCTATGCGGGAAACGGCGCCGAGGTGACCGTCCGTGTCACACCGGAAAACGGCATTGCGGTTCTCGAAGTGGAAGACAACGGCCCGGGCATTCCGCCGGAGAAACGAGCTTCCGTGCTCAAGCGCTTTGATCGCGGTGACCGCTCCGATAAACTGGGCACCGGCCTCGGCCTGCCGATCGTCGAGGAGATCGCCCGCCTGCACGGGGCGGAGATGACCCTTGCGGACGGCCGCAAGGGCAGGGGTTTAAAGGTCGAGATACGGTTTTCCGTAGCCGGCTAACTTCTCAAAGCATTGGCGAGGCAATTGCCCCTCATCCGCCCTGCCGGGCACCTTCTCCCCGTTAAAACGGGGAGAAGGGATTTGTGGCACTGTCGGCGCTCCAGCGTCCTTCGCCCCGCGTGCGGGGAGAAGGTCCCGGCAGGGGGATGAGGGGCAACGTCCGGTGCTGGCCTTACACCTATTCCTGATGAACCTTCGTTCCACCGATCCAGGTGCTCTTCATGCCGAGGTCGTTGGTGAGAACCACGAAATCCGCATCGAAGCCGGGCTTCAGCGCCCCCTTGCGGTCGGAAAGGTAAGCGGCTTCCGCCGGATAGGTGGATGCCATGCGCAACGCCTCCTCGACCGGCAGGTCGAGCGCCTCGTGCGCAAACCGGACCGATGAGATCATGTCGATATCGGCGCCGGCCAGTGTGCCGTCGGCGAGCGTCAGGCGCCCGTCCTGGCGCAGGATCTCGCGGCCGTTCAGCGTAAAGCTCTTCATGTCCGTGCCGATGGTCGACATCGCGTCGGTGACGATGAAGATCTTGCCGGGTCCGTTCTTGGCCCGCAGCGCGACGCCCATCGCAGCCGGATGCACATGGATGCCGTCGGCGATGATCCCGACATAGAGCGAACCGATATCGAGTGCGGCGCCGACGACGCCCGGCTGGCGATGGCTGAGCGGGCTCATGGCATTGAAGAGATGGGTGACGGTACGAACGCCGGCCTCCGCATAGGCCCTGGCGGTCTCGTAGGTCGTGTCGGTATGGCCGAGGCTCGCCATGAAGCCGGCCTGCGCCAGCCGTGCCGCCTGCTCCACCGTCACGTTTTCCGGCGCGATGGTGATCATCATCGCATCGAACACGCCTTTGCAGGAGAGCATCAGCGCGATGTCCTTCTCCTCCATCGGCCGGATCAGCTGCGGATCGTGGGCGCCCTTGCGCGCGACGGAAAGATGCGGGCCTTCGAGATGCAGGCCGAGAAAGCCCGGCACGCCCTCGGCCTTCGCTTGTTTGCCGGCCTCGACCGTCCTGGACGTGATCTCGTAGGTGTCGGTGATCAGCGTCGGCAGCAGCGCCGTCGTGCCGAACTTGGCATGCGCGGCACAGATCTGCCGAAGACCCGCCAGCGTCGGCTCCTCGTTCAGCAGCACGCCGCCGCCGCCGTTCACCTGCAGGTCGATGAAGCCGGGCACGATCAGCCCGCCTCCGGCATCGATCCGCTCGATGCCTTCCGGCAGTTTGGCGATGGATTGGATCGCCTCGATCCTACCGTCCGCAAAGATGAGCGCGGCATCCTCATGCCAGAAGGTACCGTCGAAAATGCGGGCGCCAGTAATGGCCTTTCGCGTGCTCATAGCGTCTCGGTCACCTTCTTGAGTGCGACAGGCGCATCCGGATTGAAGCCCTTGGCACGCGACCACGCTTCGACGAAGCCGTAGAAGGGCAGGATCAGCGTCAGCGCGTCGGTGATCGGATGACCGGTTGCAACGAAGGGCAGCCTGTGGGCGTCCTTGACCTTGTCGGAGGTCGCAAACGCGAGCGCGCCCTTGGCCGCCAGGCTGTCGGCGATCTCGATCGCTGAAGCTTCCGCGGCATCGCGCGCCGCGAAGGTGACGACCGGAAAACGCTTTTCGACCAGCGCCACGGGGCCGTGCAGTACTTCGGCCGCCGAATAGGCTTCGGCATGCATATTGGAGGTTTCCTTGAACTTCAGCGCCGCCTCGCTGGCGATCGCCAGAGCCGGGCCGCGGCCGAGCATGTAGAGGGATTCCGCATCGCCGAGTTCGTTAGCCAGATCGCTCCAGTCGAGCTTGACCGCCTTTTCGAAATGCTCCGGCAGGTCGCGAATGGCGGCTTTCAGCGCCTCGTCGCCGACCCACTCCGACAGCAGCGCAAGGCCTGCGACGATCGAGTTGACGAAGGATTTGGTTGCTGCGACGGCGAGTTCGGGTCCGGCATTGATGTTGATCGCATAAGCGGAAGCGCTGGCGATCGGCGAGGGGAGCGTATTGGTGAGCGCCACGGTGACGGCGCCGGCCTTGGTCGCGGCCTCTGCCATCGCGACGATATCCGGGCTCTTGCCGGATTGGGAAATGGCGATTGCCGCACCGCCGTCGAGCTTCAGCCTGGCGCCGTAGATCGAGGCGAGCGATGGCCCGAGCGAGGCGACCGGTCGGCCGGCGGTGAGTTCGACCGCATATTTGATGAAGGTTGCCGCATGGTCGGAGGAGCCGCGTGCAATGGTAATCAGAAAGGCCGGGTCCTTTTCGCGCAGCGCGCGGCCGGCTGCGGCAAGCTCGGCCGCAGAACCGTCGAGCAGGCGGGCTGCCGCTTCCGGAATCTCGTCGATCTCTTTGCGCATGTTCGTCATATTGGTCAGCATAACATCGTCCTCGAAGGTCAGTTTTCGCCGAGCGAGAGTTCGGCCACGAAATCATAGGCATCGCCGCGATAGAGCGAACGGGTCAGCTCCACCACCCGGCCGGACGCCAGATAGGAAACCCGCTCGATCGAAAGCCCGGCGGAACCGACCGGCACGGCCAGCAGCCCGGCATCCGGGTTCTTCATATTGCAGGCGGATATCCGCTGTATGGCGCGCACCGGCCTGGCATCCTTTTTTCCGAGCTCCGCATAGAGCGAATTGGTCACCGCCGAAGGATCGGGCAGAAAATTGGCCGAAATGCTGGCGCGTTCGATTGCAAGCGGCATGTCGTTGCCGAGGCGCAGGCGCCCGAGCCGCGCAACCTTTTCTCCTGGCGCAAGGCCAAGCATCATCATCTCTTCGGGCGACGGGTGGAAAAGCCCGCGCTCCAGCCATTCGGATCGCGTCACCAGCCCGCGTCGCGCCATATCCTCGGTAAACGAGGTGAGCCGGGTCAGCGGCTGCTCGACGCGCGACATCGGTTTGACCACGAACGTGCCGGAGCCGTGCTTGCGGGTCAGCAATCCATCCTTGACGAGATCGTCGACGGCCTTGCGCACCGTGACGCGGCTGACATTGGCATAATCGGCGAGATCGCGTTCGGCCGGCAGGGCGTCGCCATGACCGAGCTTGCCGGTGCGGATCGCATCTTCCAGGCTCTGGCGCAGCTTTCGGTAAAGCGGCCCGGTGCCCGCCGATTGCAGGCCGTCGAGCGGCAGGATGGCGGCGAGCGTCTGGTTCATGCGCGAAGCTCCGTCCGCGCCCCATAGGTCTTGACCGCAAGCGCCACCGCGCCCGTCAGAGCGTCCGCGAGCGGTTCGGAAAGCCGGGCGCGATGCCGCTCGGCCAGATATTCGGGATAAAGCGGCGCAAGCCCGCCGAGCAGGCAGAGCCGGCCCTTCCCCCGGGTGATACGGTTCACGGCGTCAAGCGCCTCGTCGATGCCCGTTGCCCCAGTCTTCAGAATGCGGATAGCCGCCTCGTCGCCCTGCCGCGCGAAGTCGAACACCTTGGGCGTATGGCGCCCGAAATCGCCGGGCTTCGCCAGCCGGGCGAAATCGACCACCTTTTCCGGATTGCCGTCGAACTCGGCGAGAATGGCCTTCGACAGACCGGACATCGGGTGGATATTGTCGTAGGCGAGCAGGCTTTCCTGCAGCGCGAGCTGGCCGAGCCGGGCGCCGCTGCCGAGATCGCTCACCTGGAAACCCCAACCGGCGACCGAGTGAAGCCGGCCGTGGTGCCGGGCGATATAGACCGTCCCGGTGCCGACGATGCCGATCGCGCCATCCGCGTCGCCGATCGCGCCCTGAAGCGCGATCACGCCGTCGGAAACGATGTCCGATTGTCTGAAAGGCAGCCGTGCCTGCACATAACTCACCGCATCGCCGACATTGTTGCCGGCAAGGCCGAGCACGGCGGATGTGGCGGAAAGGTCCGGCTCAAGCCCGGCTTCGGCAAAAGCGAGGCGGGACGCCTCGGTAATGTGTTTCAGGGCGGTATCGGGGTCGGTCAGGATATTGGAGGCCCCGCTCTTGCCGCGGCCGAGAATCCTGCCGTTTTTGTCGGCCAGGGCCGCACGGCAACTTGTCCCGCCGCCATCGATTCCGATAAAATAATCCGCCATGGGTACCTCCGGGGTAAATAATACCAAAAAAGTACCAATAACCAAGCATGATTTCAAAAATCCCAAGCAGCAGGTTCCATATATCTGAAAATATTACCATATTTTCCGTATGTTTCGCAGAAGTTATCGATCCGTTCATAAAAGTTAATTTTCCTTCTGGACAATTGGTATTTTTTTGGCATCATTTTGGTTAGAGGGAGAAGCCGGATGAGCAGAACTGCCACCGAAGCGAGACATGGAAAAGCGGAAGGGCTCGATACGCTCGCGCCCGCCGAAATCCTCGTGCTCCTCGCGTCCGGCCAGCAAGCGGCAGCCAAGGCCGTCGACCATGCCATTCCCGCGATCGCCAAGGCCGCCGATCTTATCGCCGCCGCTTTGAAATCCGGCGGCAAGGTGGTCTATGCCGGGGCCGGCAGTGCCGGTCTCGTGGCGATGGCCGACGCCATGGAACTGCCTGGTACCTACGGCATACCGCCAGAACGGATCGCCATCCTGTTTGCCGGCGGTGTTCCCACCATTGCCGATCTGCCCGGCGGTCCCGAAGACGATGCGTCGCTTGGAGAGCGTGACGCCGATATCATTGAGGCGGCCGATTGCGTCATCTGTGTTTCCGCAAGTGGTTCGACCCCCTACACGGTCGCCGTCGCCGAAACCGCGAAGCGCCGCGGCGCGAAACTCGTGGCGATGGCCAACAATGCCGGCGCAAAGCTGTTCGAGGGCGCCGATGCGGCGATCCTGCTCGAAACGCCACCGGAAGTCGTCGCCGGCTCCACCCGCATGGGTGCCGGCACGGCCCAGAAGATTGCCTTCAACATGCTGTCGACCCTTGCCGCCGTCAAACTCGGCCATGTGCATGACGGCCATATGATCAATCTGCGCGCCGATAACGGCAAGCTGCGCGCCCGCGCCGCCCGCATGGTGGCCGATATCGCCGGCATCGGTTTCGATGAGGCCCGGATTTGGGTCGAGACCGCCGAAGGTTCGGTGAAGGTCGCTGTTCTGCTTGCTGCGGGCGCGGCCGACGTGGAAGCCGCAAAGATTTTGCTTGCCCGTTCGGGCGATGTGCTGCGCGCAGCGCTCGCCGAATTGCAGGCGTCCAAGAGTTCCATGAAACGCGCCTGAAAGGCGCATATAAAAGGGAGAACATCATGACACGCATATTGAAAAGCATTCTTTTTGCCACGACCGTACTCGCACCGGCGGGCCTTGCCGCCACCGGGGCATCCGCGCAGACCGCTAACCTCACCATCGAGAGCTGGCGCAATGACGACCTGCCGATCTGGCAGAAGAAGATCATCCCGGCCTTCGAAGCCAAGAACCCGGGCATCAAGGTGACCTTCGCCCCGATGGCGCCGACCGAATATAATTCGGCCGTCAACGCCAAGCTCGACGCCGGCACCGCTGGCGATCTCATCACCTGCCGTCCGTTCGATCTGTCGCTCGCCATGTTCCAGAAGGGGCAGCTCGCCTCGCTGAACGACCTGCCGGGCATTTCCAACTTCTCCGACGTCGGCAAGTCCGCGTGGAGCACTGACGACGGCAAGACCACGTTCTGCGTGCCGATGGCTTCCGTCATCCACGGCTTCATCTACAACAAGAAAGCCTTTGCGGATGTGGGCGTCCAGATCCCGAAGACCGAAGACGAGTTCTTCGCGGTCCTCGAAAAATTCAAGAAGGACGGCAAATACATCCCGCTCGCCATGGGCACCAAGGACCAGTGGGAAGCGGCGACCATGGGCTATTACAATATCGGCCCGAACTACTGGAAGGGCGAGGACGGCCGCAAGGCACTGATCGCAGGCAAGGAAAAGCTGACCGACGCCGACTGGGTCGAGCCCTACAAGGCGCTCGCCAAGTGGAAGCCTTATCTCGGCGACGGTTTCGAAGCCCAGACCTATCCGGACAGCCAGAACCTCTTCACGCTCGGACGCGCCGCCATCTATCCGGCCGGTTCCTGGGAAATCGCTCCGTTCAAGGCGCAGGCCGATTTCGAGATGGGCGCCTTCCCGCCGCCGGTAAAGAAGGCAGGCGATACCTGCTACATTTCCGACCATAACGACATCGGCATCGGCCTCAACGCCAAGGGCAAGAACCTCGAAGCCGCCAAGAAATTCCTTTCCTGGGTCGCTTCGCCGGAATTTGCCGATCTCTATGCCAACGCAGCACCAGGCTTCTTCAGCCTGAACTCGACGCCGGTGAAGATGCAGGACGCGCTTGCCCAGGAATTCGTCTCCTGGCGCCAGAACTGCAAGCAGACGATCCGCCCAAGTGCTGCCGTCGTCGGCCGTGGCCAACCGAACCTCGACCTCGAAATGTGGCGTGTCTCGGCCAACGTCATCAACGGCACGCAAACCCCGGAACAGGCCGCTGCCGAAACCCAGAAGGGTCTCAACAGCTGGTACAAGCCGGCGAAGTAAGCCTCCGCCTCTGGCGATCGAAGACTGCCCCTCACCCTAACCCTCTCCCCGCTTGCGGGGAGAGGGGACTTGCCCCACGATGCCTTTGAAGCACGGAAACGGTGCGGCATATCCCTTCTCCCCGTCGAGACGGGGAGAAGGTGGCGGCAGCCGGATGAGGGGCTCCTTCGTAATTCAGTCGAGATTCTAACCCGGAACCCAAAACCATGAGCGATACCGAAATTGCCGATATCGAAACGGTTCCGGTGAAGCGCCCCACCCGCTGGCACATCGCCGTTTTCCTGGCTCCGGCCTTCCTCGTCTATACGGCGGTGATGATCCTGCCGCTGATCGAGACGTTGCGTCTGTCGCTCTTCAACATCGTCGAGGGCCAGCTCGCCTTCGTCGGCCTCAGCAATTTCAAGGTGCTGTTCGGCGATCCGCGTCTTTCCGCCGATTTCTGGAACGCGCTGCGCAACAACGTCATCTTCTTCATCATCCACATGCTGGTGCAGAACCCGGTCGGCATCGCGATTGCCGCCATGCTGTCGCTGCCCGGCCTGCGGTTCGCGGCCTTCTACCGGTCGGCGATCTTCGTGCCGACGCTGCTTTCCTTCGTCATCGTCGGTTTCATCTGGAAGCTCATCCTCTCGCCGATCTGGGGCATCGCGCCGAGCCTGATGGATCTCGTCGGCCTGAAATGGGCCTTTGCGCCCTGGCTCGGCAAGGCCGAGACCGCGCTCATCGCCGTCTCGCTGATTTCCGTCTGGCAATATGTCGGCATCCCGATGATGCTGATCTATGCGGCACTGCTCAACATCCCCGATGAAGTGCTGGAAGCGGCCGAATGTGACGGCATTACCGGCTGGAGCCAATTCTGGAAGATCAAGCTGCCGCTGATCCTGCCGTCGATCGGTATCGTCTCGGTCCTGACCTTCGTCGGCAATTTCAACGCCTTCGACCTGGTCTACACCGTCCAGGGCGCGCTTGCCGGACCTAACGGCTCGACCGACATTCTCGGCACGTTGCTTTATCGCACCTTCTTCGGTTTCCAGAACCAGATGGGCGACCGTTCCATGGGTGCCACCATCGCCGCGGTGATGTTCCTGATCATCCTCGCCGGCGTCGCGCTTTATCTTTTCGTCATCCAGCGGCGCATGCGCCGCTACCAGTTCTGAAGGGAGCTTGAACGATGTCGAAAGCCCGCTCCGCCCCTGTCCGTGCCGCGTTTATCCACCTGGCGCTGATCGCCTATACGCTGGTGGCGCTGTTTCCGGTGTTCCTGACGCTGGTTAATTCGTTCAAGAGCCGCAGCGCGATCTTCAGCGCGCCGATGGCCCTGCCGTCGCCCTCGACCTTCAGTCTGATCGGCTACCAGACGGTGCTGCAACAGGGCGATTTCGTCGGTTATTTCCAGAACAGCCTGATCGTCACCGTCGCCTCGATTGCGCTCGTCCTGTTGTTCGGCGCCATGGCCGCCTTCGCGCTGTCCGAATACCGGTTCCGCGGCAACACGCTGATGGGGCTCTATCTCGCGCTCGGCATCATGATTCCGATCCGTCTTGGCACCGTCGCAATCCTGCAGGGCATGGTCGCGGCCGGCCTCGTCAATACGCTGACCTCGCTGATCCTGGTCTACACGGCTCAAGGGTTGCCGCTGGCGATCTTCATCCTGTCGGAATTCATGCGCACTGTTTCGGATGACCTGAAGAGCGCCGGCCGCATCGACGGGCTTTCGGAGTACGCGATTTTTTTCCGCCTCGTCCTGCCGCTGGTGCGCCCCGCCATGGCGACGGTCGCGGTCTTTACCATGATCCCGATCTGGAACGACCTCTGGTTCCCGCTGATCTTGGCGCCAGGCGAATCGACCAAGACAGTGACCCTGGGCGCCCAGATGTTCATCGGTCAGTTCGTCACCAACTGGAACGCCGTGCTCTCGGCCCTGTCGCTGGCGATCCTGCCGGTCATGGTTCTTTACGTCATCTTCTCGCGGCAGTTGATCCGCGGGATTACGTCTGGGGCGGTGAAGTGATGGTGTCCGCATGTGAGGACAAGGTGCGCGCCCTCACCCGGCCTCCGCTCCGCTCGGCCACCCTCTCCCCAAGGGGAGAGGAGGGAATAGCCACGTCGCGGCATATCCTCTTCTCCCCAGCGGGGAGAAGGTGCCGGCAGGCGGATGAGGGGGCGACCCGGCACGCTGTCTCAAACAAGGAGACAAACACATGAATTCCACCCGCCCCATCCGCGTCCTCGTCGCCGGTCTCGGCAACATGGGCAGGAGCCACGCGCTCGCCTACCACGACAATCCGGGCTTCGAGATCGTCGGCCTCGTCAACCGTTCGAAGCGCGACCTGCCGGCCGGGCTCGAAGCCTATCCGATGTTTTCCGATTTCGAGCAGGCACTGCGCGAGACCAAGCCCGATCTCTGCTCGATCAACACCTATTCCGATACCCACGCCGACTATGCGGTCATGGCCTTCGAGGCCGGCTGCGACGTGTTCGTCGAAAAGCCGCTGGCGACCACTGTAGCCGATGCCGAACGCGTCGTGGCGGCGGCGAAAAAGCACGGCCGCAAACTCGTGGTCGGCTATATCCTCCGCCATCATCCCTCCTGGATGCGGCTGATCGCCGAAGCACGAAAGCTTGGCCCGCCCTACGTCTTCCGCATGAATCTCAACCAGCAGTCCTCGGGGTCCAAGTGGGACGTCCACAAGGCGCTGATGCAGACCACCCCGCCGATCGTCGATTGCGGCGTCCATTATGTCGATGTCTGGTGCCAGATCACCGATGCCAGGGCCGTCGAAGTGCGGGGTATGGGCCTGCGGATGACCGACGAGGTCGCGCCGGACATGTACAATTACGGCCATATGCAGGTTCTGTTCGAAGACGGTTCGGTCGGCTGGTACGAGGCCGGCTGGGGTCCGATGATGTCGGAAATGGCCTTCTTCGTGAAGGACGTGATGTCGCCGAAGGGTTCGGTGTCTATCCTCGTCGACGCCAAGGCGAAGTCCGACGATATCGACACCCACACCAAGACCTCGGTCATCCGCGTCCATTCGGCCGAGACCGGCGCCGACGGCCAGTTCGTCCGCCGCGACGAGGACCTCGCCATGACCGGCGAGCCGGATCACCAGAAACTCTGCGATCTCGAACAGGCCTATGTGCTGAAAGCGATCCGCGAAGATATCGATCTCACCCGGCACATGGACGACGCCGTCCAGTCGCTGCGCATCTGCCTTGCGGCGGACGAAAGCGTGCGCACCGGCGCACCCGTCCGCCTCTAAAAGCTCGGTTTATTAAGGAAAACGCCCTTGGGTTCGCTTCAACTGAAATCCATCCGCAAGGCCTTCGGTCCTCACGAGGTGCTGAAAGGCATAGATCTCGAGGTCCAGGACGGCGAGTTCGTGATCTTCGTCGGTCCCTCGGGCTGCGGCAAGTCCACGCTGCTCAGGGTCATCGCCGGACTTGAAGATGCGACCAGCGGCAGCGTCAAGATCGATGGCGCCGAAGTCATCAATACACCGCCTGCCAAGCGCGGCATCGCCATGGTCTTCCAGTCCTACGCGCTTTACCCGCATCTGACGGTCAAGGACAATATGGGCCTCGGCCTCAAGCAGGCCGGCACCGAAAAGGCAGAGATCGACACCCGCGTCGCCAAGGCGTCCGGCATGCTGTCGCTCGACCCCTATCTCGCCCGCCGCCCGGCGGAACTCTCAGGCGGCCAGCGCCAGCGCGTCGCGATTGGCCGCGCCATCGTCCGCGAACCGAAACTCTTCCTGTTCGACGAGCCGCTCTCGAACCTCGACGCAGCTTTGCGCGTCCAGACCCGACTGGAGATCGCCGGCCTGCACCGGCGGCTGAAGGCGACGATGATCTACGTCACCCACGACCAGGTCGAGGCAATGACGCTGGCCGACAAGATCGTCGTGCTGAATGCCGGCGCGATCGAGCAGATCGGTTCGCCGATGGAGCTCTATAACAAACCGGCTAACGTCTTCGTCGCCGGTTTCATCGGCTCGCCGCAGATGAATTTCATCCCCGCCGAAAAGCTCAGCCAAATCGGCGCCAAGACAATCGGCGTCCGGCCCGAACACATCGCCCTCTCCCGCGAAAGCGGCGACTGGAAGGGCAAGGTCATCCATGTCGAACATCTCGGTGCCGACACGATCGTTTACCTGGAAACCGAAGCGACCGGCCTCCTGACCGTCCGCCTGTTCGGCGAACATGCTTATGCGCCCGACGACGTGGTGTTCGCGACGCCGGACAGGGCAAGCCTGCACCGCTTTGACGCCAACGATCGCGCGATGGTTTGAGGTTAATCGCCGCTCGCGAGCAGCTTGGCGCCGCCGGCCGCCTGGACGGCCCGGCTGCCGAACCGGATGCCTGCCTTGAGGCAGGCTTCTTCCGACGCCTCGTTCAGCCAGGCATCGATAAAGCCGGCATTAAAGGCGTCGCCGGCGCCGGTCGTGTCGACCACAGGCACGGTCTCCGCCGGCGCATGCAGCATCCGGCCGTTCGACATTGCCCAGGCGCCCTTGGCACCGCCCTTCAGGAGGACCAGCGGAAAGGCCGGCGACAGCTTGGCGAGCGCGGCTTCAGGATCGGCCGACCCGGTGATGGCTTCCGCCTCTTCCAGATTGGGCAGGAAGAGATCGACTCCCTCGCAGGCTTGCAGCAGGCCGCGGTCATAGATCAGCGTCGCATCCCAGCTCGGATCGAGCGAAACGGTGAGGCCCTTTTCCTTGGCGCGGGAAACGAGGTCCGGAATCTCGTGCAGCGTCGCATATTCGGCGATGTGCAGGTGGCGGGCTTCGTCCCAGTCGAGCGCCGCGTCGAGCGTGGCGGGCAGGGCAGGGCCGGCGCGGCGGGTGAGGAAGGC
>NZ_JALBGW010000139.1:0-12381 GCF_023006485.1 Neorhizobium sp. BETTINA12A | reverse complement strand
AGTTCCCTCGCCTGCTCCGCCGAATCGACCATCGGCACCAAAAGCGTACGGGCGCCGATGTCGAGCATCTGCTTGATGACCCAGGTCTCGCCGATCGGCGGCCGCACGACCACTTCCGAGGGCGAGGTGGCAAGCGCCTGTAATTGCGCCAGAATGCTGCGCAGGTCGTTCGGCCCGTGTTCGCCGTCGATCACCAGCCAGTCGAAACCGGCATGGCCGGCGATCTCGGCGGTCAGCGCCTCGCCCATGTTCAGCCAGAGGCCGATCTGCGGCAGGCGGGCCTTCAACGCCGCCTTGAAGTGATTCTTCGGAGACGGCATGGCGTTTCCCTTCAGGCGAGGAGCTGTTTCAGGTCGGCGGTGGGATCGGCGAGGATGGCGCGGCTCGGTTCGATGCCGGCGTCGAGCAGCTTCTTGCCGCTCACATAAGCCTTGGCATCGTTGATCGCGTCGACGGCAATGAACCGCCCCTCGCGGAAATACCAGATCGACAGGCTGCCCTCGCGGGCACCCTTGCGCACCAGCGTCTCGTCGTAACCGAGGTTGAAGCCGGCGATCTGCAGCTTCACGTCGTACTGGTCGGACCAGAACCAGGGCTTTGCGTCATAGGGCGCGGAGCCGCCCGCAAGGATTGCTGCGGCGGCTTCCGCCTGGTCGACGGCGTTCTGTACCGATTCGAGACGGATGCGCTGGCCCTTCCAGGGCAGCATGGCGCAGTCCCCCATGGCGAAAATCGACGGATCGGAGGTGCGGGCAAATTCATCGACAATTACGCCGTTGCCGACTTCGAGGCCGCATTCCTGCGCCAGTTCGTCGTTTGGTTTGACGCCGATGCCGACGATGACGAAATCGACCTCGATCGTGCTGCCGTCGGAAAGCTCGGCGGCGCGCACGTGATTCCCTTCCGGACCGCCTCCGCCGATCAGCCGATGCAGGCCGGTCTTTTCACGGATGACCACGCCGTGGCTGTCGTGAATGGCGCGCATCACGTCGGCGGTCTCTTTTGCAGCGACGCGCTGGAGGATGCGGTCGGCCATTTCGATCAGCGTCACTTCGAGGCCGAGATGGCGGGCGACGGCAGCGGCTTCGAGGCCGATATAACCGCCGCCTATAATAAGGAGCCGGCGGCCCGGCTTCATCTCGCCTGCGAGCAGGTCGGCATCGCGCTTGTCGCGCACGGTGAAGACGCCGTCGAGATCGCCGCCGACACTTGCCGGCAGCGTGCGCGGCGTTGAGCCGGTGGCGAGCGCCAGAATGTCGTATTCAAGCACGGCACCGTCCTGCATACGAACGGACTTTGCCTTGCGGTCGATTTCCTCGACATAGGTCGAGAGCAGAAGCTCGACGTCATTTTCGGCAAACCAGCTTTCAGGCCGGAAGGTCAGCCGCTCGAACTCCATTTCGCCGAGCAGATATTTCTTGGAGAGCGGCGGGCGTTGGTAAGGAATCACGTTCTCCGAACCGATGATCGTGATCGGCCGCGCATCCTTCAGGGCCCGGAGTTTTGCGGCAAGTGCGAAACCCGCCTGGCCCGCGCCAATAATCACCAACCTGCCCGTCACGTCTCGCTCCCCACGCCGATCATGGTTTCGTTGATAGCACCACTCATCCGATCGCAAGGGGTATCCCCGCGACACCGGCCCGTCAACAACGCGACATGGCCGATTACAGGCTTTGAGTTCACAGCTGTCCCACACGAAAGGGAAAAACCGCCTCCGAGGCACTTAAACGCCGGATTTTTGGCGATATTCCCGCTATCCGTCGCATTTTACCATTCCGTTTCAGAATGTGTCAGCGGACGAGGAATATAGTCACATCCTAGGAGCGCAACAGGAGGGTGTCATGCCCTTGAACATGGACCACGACCCAAAAACAGACGGCTCACGCGAGCACGCTTTCGAGAAGTTCTCGATCGATCGGCCGGGCAAGATCATCTTCGTCGGGCATCATCTCAGCACCAAGACGAGTTTCCGCTGCCTGATCCGCAGCATCTCGCTTTATGGCGCGGAACTCGAGGTCAGCCCGCACCTGCCGGTGCCCAACAACTTCTTCCTCGAGATCCTCGGCATCCATGACGACATCGGCTGCACTGTAATCCGCCGCGAGGAAGAGAAGGTCACCGTCGGCTTCAACATGCTGATCGATGCCGAATTTCTGCATCACGTGATCCGGCTGAACTTCGAGACCAGCCACTGACCGGCTGATAGTCTCGCGACCGGAGGGCGTTCCTCTCCCGCCGCTTGTGGTTGCCGTTCGTCAGCCGCGACAAAAGCGGCACCGCCCATAACAGCCCGCACCATTCGGCGCCCTCTAGAGGATCGGCGAGCGGATCCCGCCGTCCGGTCCGGCAGCGTCCATTCTTCTCCTTGTTCAGTTGTTTCCAAAACCTCACCCGGTTGAGAAACATGGCAGTCACTCCATCTATGATGTGATGCCATCGAGCTAGTGGTTTACGGCACGGCTTGTAGACGCGCCGGCGAACGCCATTTTTCATCCATGAACGATAGGACGATCACCGGTGAAACAATAAGGTGTCTCACATGACGGATGCGGGCTGGGATGATCTCAAACTGTTCCTGCATGTGGCGAGCGAAGGTGCCTTGAGTGGCGCCGCCGCCCGCACGGGCCTCAGCGCGCCGACGATCGGCCGGCGGATGCTGGCGCTGGAACGGACGACGGGCCGAACCCTTTTCGTGCGCAGCCAGCAGGGCTATCGGCTGGCGCCCGACGGCGAGACGCTGCTCGAACATGTCCGTGCCATGCAGAAGACGGCCGACAGCATCGCCGACTGGAAGGCGCAGGCCTTCGCGCTGCCGATCGTCTCGATTGGCGCCGACGCCTGGCTTTCCGGTTTCGTCAGCGATCATACGTCCGAGATCAGGGGCAAGGAGGACCGGTTCCGGCTCTGCTGTAAGTCGCTGCACAAGGGGCTCGATTTCACCTATCGCGAGGCGGATGTCGGGATCGTCGGCCGAAGGCCCGAATCCGGCAATGTGGCGATCCGCCGATCGGTCGCTGTCTCACACTGTATATATAGAGCGTATAGCCTTGCCGAAGACGAGACCATGCCGTGGGTTTCGATCGGCACCGAAAGCTCCCATTCGCCGGCCGACAAATGGGTGTTTCAGCATCACGAGGCCGATATCCGCACCTGGACCAATTCGCCGGAACTGCTGCTGCGGCTGATTGCCGGCGGCAACGGGCGCGGCGTCCTGCCGTGCTTCATCGGCGATGAGGTCCCTGGCCTGGTGCGCGAGGGCGGCATCATCGAAGAACTCACCTATACGATGTGGATCGTCGCCAATGACGACGACCGGCACCGGCCGGAGGTGCGCCAGGTGATCGAAGGCCTTGGAGCGCTTTTCAAAGGCCACGAGAGAAGATTCATCGGCGAGAGGGCGCAATCGGCAGCAAGCAGACTTGCTTACCGATGAATCGATCTTATTGTGTGCCGGTTTTAGAGAACCGGAACTGAAATCCATGCCTGCATTCTCGCGCTTCACACCGCTGATCAGCGCCCTTCCCGCCAGCGTCCCCTTCGTCGGCCCCGAAGCCATCGAGCGCAATCGCGGCCTCATGGTCAAGGCCCGCATCGGCGCCAATGAAAACGGTTTCGGACCGGCGCCTTCCGTCATCGAGGCGATCGGCGCAGCGGCCGCAAGCACCTGGAAATATGCGGATCCGGAAAATTTCGAGCTCAAGCAGGCGCTTGCGGCGCATCTGGGCTGTCAGGTCAACAATATTGCCGTCGGCGAAGGCATTGATAGCCTGCTCGGGCTGATCGTCCGGATGGTGATCGAGCCGGGCATGCCGGTCGTCACCTCCTTCGGTGCCTATCCGACCTTCAACTTCCATGTCGCAGGCCACGGCGGCCGGCTGGTGACGGTGCCTTATGTCGACGACCGCGAGCATCTCGATGGGCTGATGGAAGCCGTTCGCCGCGAAAACGCGCCACTCGTCTATTTCGCCAATCCCGACAATCCGATGGGAAGCTGGTGGGATGCCGACAGCATCGTCGCGTTTGCCAAGGCGCTGCCGGAAACCTGCCTGATGATTCTCGACGAGGCCTATTGCGAGACGGGGCCAGCCGGCGCGACGCCCGATATCGCCGCCCTGATCGACCGGCCGAACATCATCCGCACTCGAACCTTCTCGAAGGCCTACGGCATGGCCGGCTCGCGGGTGGGTTATGCGATCTCAACGCCCGGCACGGCGGAGGCCTTCGACAAGATCCGCAATCATTTCGGCATGAACCGGATCGGCGTCGCCTCGGCGCTCGCGGCATTCAAGGACCAGGCCTACCTCTCCCAGGTGATCGGACAGATCAAGGCCTCGCGGGAACGGATCGCCGCCATCGCTGAAACCAACGGCCTGAAGCCGCTGGCGTCTGCCACCAATTTCGTGGCGATCGACTGCGGCCGCGACGGCGCCTATGCGCGCTCGATCGTCGATGGGCTGATGGAGCACGGGGTTTTCATCCGCATGCCGGGTGTCGCACCGCTCAACCGCTGCATCCGCGTGAGCACGGGACCGGAGCCGGACATGGCGTTGCTTGAAGAAGCGCTGCCGAAGGTGCTGAAGAGCTTATAGGCCAAAAGAAAATGACCGCGCCGGCCTTGTTCCTGCCGGTCGCGGTCTCAATTTCAGGCGTCGTCCCCGTCCAGACCCGACCGCCCTGTCTCCCGATCCCCTTTTGGGTTGATGTCTTTTGGATTGTTCTCCCGCCGGCCCTCTTGCGGGGCCGGTCAAATTCTTCGACCACAGCGCTCCCTCGAGGAGCTCAGTGCATGGTCATCCATTCGCGAGCGGCGCGAAGGGCTGCGGCCAGCTGCATCTTGCTCATCGTCTGGGCCAGGTCGGCGCGCAGTTCGGCGGCGCGGTCGGAGCCCTTGATCGCGGCGATGTTGAGCCATTTGTGGGCGGAAACGAGATCGACGTCGCAACCACGGCCGGTCGCGTACATCAGGCCCATTTCGCAGAAAGTGTCGGCGCGGGTTTCGCCACCCATGGTGGCCATTCCGGAATTGTTCATTTCAAAGCGTGCCATCGGTTTGATCCCTGTTAAAGCCTGTTGTTCGTCGTCTGCCCTGTTTTTGCCCTTTCGGGCTCCGTCCGGATCGCCGTCTTAAAGCGGCTGTTTCGATCCTTCCGGCCGGCGGTTTTTCCCGCTCGTTTGATGACTTCACTATGCGCCCAACCTTCCAAAAGACGCCTAAAAAGCATGATTAATTCAACGAAAACAAAGTACAAACGCTTGGTAAACTTGGCTTTTTGTTAAACATGGGATGCCTTGCATTTTAAGGAATTTGCGGAGATTTTTACGAAAAATTTAGAAACGGATTTAAACTGATCGCTAACTACGAATCCGGGTCGCATCGTGGATCTGTGGAAAACCTGGCCCCTCCCCGAGGCTGTAAATCCCCCGTTTTCCAAGCCAATCCGATATTTACCTTTACGTACGGGTAAGATAAATTTCAAACCGGGTTCGCGCAAAGGGGTGCGAATTGGAGGAAACCGCGCCGTCTATCGCTTGAGAAGGTCTGACGGCGGAAGCAAAGGAGGAAACAATCATGATGCGCAGACTGATGCTTGCTGCCGCGCTGACACTTGCCGCAGCTGGGGCCCAGGCCGCAGAGCCGATTGAAGGCAATTGGAAAACCGCCAGCGGCGAGACCGCAGCGATCGGCAAATGCGACACCGCCTATTGCGTGACGCTGAAGACCGGCAAACATTCCGGCAAGCAGATCGGCAAGCTCTCCGGCAAGGACGGCGAATATAGCGGCGAGATCACCGACCCGGCGGACGACAAGACCTATAGCGGTTCCGGCTCGGTCAGCGGCAATTCGTTGAAGATGAGGGGGTGCGTCCTCGCGATCTTTTGCAAATCGCAGACCTGGACACGCCTCTAAGGTCGGCCCGCCCATATTCCTTATATAAGAAGTGCAGAAATGGTCGCGCCGACAAAGGTCGCGGCCATTTTTCGTCTCGCGACGTCAAGGACTGCCTGATTTTTTTGCTGCGCCGCACCAACAAAAGGCAGCATGATCACGGAAACGGCATCGGATTTGACCACCAAGTCCGGCGGATTTTTGGATGTCACAGTTTTGTGAAAAGCTTGAATAGGCCTTGAACGCAATTTATGCCGCACAAAAGTCCCAAAAAAGCCTTATTCGGCCAAAACACACACGCAGGCGATGCAAATTCTGTCCGACCTATCTATGCTATTGATATTAGTCGATAATTATCTTACCAAATTGTAACTTAATCGGTTTATTTACGGCAGGCTCAAAAAAATTAGCTTGCTTAGCACTTTTAACGTGCATTTTTAAAAGCCGATTTTGGCTGTCAACGTTTCGTTGACAACAGTCGCCAAAAGTGGGGCTTTCGGATCGAACCGATCGGTCCGATATCAGCATCGCAAACAGAAATTCACTCTGGTTCGACCCAAGACCGAACCGAACATACTCCAAGGATAAAGACAATGACCAAGATCACTTCCGCATTCGCCGCAGCCCTTATCGCTTCGGCTTCTTTCGCTTCCGTCGCCCTCGCTGAAGGCGACTATTATGAAGGCGCCTCCAAGGCCTCCGCGACTGTCGACCATGTTCAGACCGGCAGCATTGCGAAGGATCAACAGGCTGCCAACCAGATCCAGGCTCCGATCGGCCGCGGCGACTATTATGAAGGTGCAAACCGCCCGAACTAACCGCAGCTCATTCAAAACACCGAAACAACAATCCGCAGGCCAGGTCGCAAACTCATGAGCCGCGGAACACTCTGAAGGGACTATCACAATGACCAAAATCACTTCCGCAATCGCCGCAGCCCTCATCGCTTCGGCTTCCTTCGCCTCCGTCGCCCTCGCTGAAGGCGATTATTACGAAGGCGCCTCCAAGGCTTCCGCCACGACCGACCAGGTCCAGACCGGCAGCATCGGTCAGAAGGCCGAAGCCCAGAAGGCAGACGTCAACAGCGGCGACTATTTCGACGGCGCAAACCGCCCGAACTAACCGCAGACGTTCAAGACACAGAAACAACAATCCGCAGGCCAGGTCGCAAACTCATCAGCCGCGGAACACTCTGAAGGGACTACCATCATGACCAAGATCACTTCCGCAATTGCCGCAGCTCTCATCGCTTCGGCTTCCTTCGCCTCCGTCGCCCTCGCTGAAGGCGATTATTACGAAGGCGCTTCCAAGGTTTCCGCCACGACCGATCAGGTCCAGACCGGCAGTATCGGCCAGAAGGCCGAAGCCCAGAAGGCCGACGTCAACAGCGGCGATTATTTCGACGGCGCCAACCGCCCGAACTAACCGCAGACGTTCAAGATACAGAAACAATTTCCGCAGGCCAGGTCGCAAACTCATGAGCCGCGGAATACTCTGAAAGGATTATCATCATGACCAAGATCACTTCCGCTATTGCCGCAGCCCTGATCGCTTCGGCTTCGTTCGCCACCGCCGCTCTTGCCGATGAAGGCGACTATTATGAAGGCGCACAGCCCACCGAACAGGCTCAGGCCGTTCACGGTGCCCGCGTCGACAGCTTCGGCTACACCGGTTCTATCGCCCGCACCAAGGCTTCGGCCCAGTCGAACCAGTCGTTCGATGGCACGGTCACCCTGAACCGTGGCGACTATTATGAAGGCGCGGTTCGTCCGAACTAACCGCATTCATTCCACCGAAACAACCGTCCGCAGGCCAGGTCGCAAACTTTAAAGCCGCGGATCACTCTGAAAAGGAATAGGATCATGTCCAAGATCACTTCGACGATCGCTGCTACGCTGATCGCTACCGCTTCATTCGCCACGGCCGCTCTTGCCAGCGGCGGCACCTATTACGAAGGCGCCGTCGAACCGGCTCCGGGCGAACAGGCTTCCGCTGCCCACCAGACCGCTCCGAAGGGCCACCATCCCGTCAGCTACGGTTATACCGGCTCGATCTCGCACGCCACCGGCGCCGATCAGTCCGGCAAGGGCTTCGACGGCACGGTCACGCTGAACCGTGGCGACTACTACGAAGGCGCAGTTCGTCCGAACTAACCGCCGTTAATCAAGATACCGAACATATGTCCGCAGGCCGGGTCGCAAACTCGCTGCCGCGGGCAACTCTGAAAGGCACAAGACAATGACCAAGATGACCTCCGCACTCGCCGCAGCCCTGATCGCTTCGGTTTCGTTCGCCGGTGCAGCACTTGCTGAAGGCGACTATTACCAGGGCGTTCAGAAGACTGCGCCTTCCGTTTCCACGTCCATCGATCGCACCAACACCGGCAGCATCGATCGCCAGGACGGTAAGCTTCCGTTCAACAATGGCGGCGGACGGGATAACCGTATCTCCGATCTGGACAGCGGCGACTACTACAGCGGCGCAAATCGCCCGAACTAATTCTTAAGTTCGCTCGCGATCGATAGCCGCACGGAGCCTCGGCCAGTGCGGGATCGGACAGACAGAAAATATACGGGAAAAATGAAATACCAGCCGCTTGCGCGGCTGGTATTCGCAGTTCATTCAAGACACCGATTGGAAAGACGGGTCGCAATCGTCTTTCCGGTGCGTGGATGGCAGGACTCTGAAACCCGCCACCGTATTCAAGATTAAGTGAAGCTTTTCCACGAATCAATCACGTTGATGCTCTTCTTCGTGAGATTCCTGCATTTGGCAGCGGACCGCCCGTTTTTCGCGGTATTCCAGGCTTTTTCGCCGCTCAGAGAAAAAACCGCTAGTGGCAAGTCCGCTCCATTTCCATTGGAACGATCCGTCCTTCCAGGGATTTCTATCTTCGGCGGAGCGATGCGACTATCGCTTCGCACCATAAGAACAGATGGAAAGGACAGGACAATGAAAACCTATCTGACTTCCGGTATTGCCGCTCTTATCATTACGGCAGGTTATACCGGTGCCGCTATGGCACAGGATGCCGTCTATCCTGACCCAAACGGCCTGCCGCAATCGCCGCCGACCATCCAGCAGGACCGCGGCCAGGATCGTGGCCAGGGCGTCGATACCATGTCGACCGGCAGCATCTATCCGGGCACCGGCTACATGTACAACAACAACACCAGCGGCAATGCCGACTTGGATGGTGGACAGGACGAAGGCGACTACTATGACGGAACGTTGCGTCCGCATAACTAAGCAGTTGCTTCAAGATACCGCATCTCGCGCAGGTCGCAACCAGCGCACGGAATGACCTCTCCACCGATAGAACCAATTTTAAAGCCGGCCCCCAGGGGTCGGCTTTTTCGCGATCGGCATGGCTTCGAAGATGCACGGCGACATCCGATCACCTCGTGCCTGCGCCGGACCATGTTTCGGCAGGGACGCAGTCATGTGCGGCTCTTCAAGCGTCCGTTCTGTTCGGCCGGCGTTAACCATTCTGAACCCAGGATGAAGCCCTCTCTCAGGACGCATTCAGCCCCGCGCCTTTATTCTGCCGCCATTGGCTTTGGGGAGAGAACCATGACCGTCCTCGCACGTCGCCTGACAATCGTAACGCTGATCATGACCATTTTCGCATTTGCCTTTGCCGCGCTTGTCGCGGCCCCGGCGCGCAACGATCTGCGGGTGCATCTCGGCACGGCCGCGCCCTGCTATCATCCCGCGACGCCGAACTGCGTCGCCGCGCTTTGAAAACTCATGGATCAACCGGCGGGAGTCTTCCGACGTCGTTTGATTGTTATTGAGTTCCCACTATAATAGCGCATGAACACACGAATCTTTTCCCTATCCCCGCTTTCATTCATCAGCCCGAGCCCGGTCGAGCCGCGCGCCTTCGACAATCCGGTCGAGGCGGTCGATGCCCTGACCGAGCTCTACGAGCGCAACACGCGGTTCCTGATCGAGGCGTTCGGAGCGCTTGCCGACGGCGCCGCCGTGACCGGCCGCTACCGCGCCTGCTACCCGCAGGTCAGCATCGAGACGACCTCGTTCGGACATGCGGATTCGCGGCTCTCCTACGGCCATGTGTCGTCCCCCGGCGTCTATACGACGACCATCACCCGGCCAAAACTGTTCCGGCATTACCTCAAGGAACAGCTCGGCCTGCTGATGCGCAACCACAGCGTTCCAGTGACGATTTCCGAATCGACCACGCCGATCCCGCTGCATTTCGCTTTCGGCGAAGGTGCGCATGTGGAAGCGTCGGCGACCAGTTCGCTCGCCGACATCTCGCTGCGCGATCTCTTCGACACGCCGGATCTCAACAATACCGACGACCTGATCGCCAATGGGGAATACGACCAGGTGCCCGGCGAGCCGGCGCCGCTTGCGCCGTTCACCGCCCAGCGCATCGACTATTCGCTCGCCCGGCTCAGCCATTATACGGCGACCAGCGCCGATCATTTCCAAAACTTCGTGCTGTTCACCAACTACCAGTTCTACATCGATGAATTCGCGGCTTGGGCCCGGGAGATGATGGCAAAGGGCGGCGACGGCTACACGGCCTTCGTGGAGCCCGGCAACATCGTCACGCTTGCCGGCAGCGACAAGCCGGAAACCGACGCGGTCGTGCGCATGCCGCAGATGCCCGCCTATCACCTGAAGAAGAAGGGTCATGCGGGCATAACCCTCGTCAATATCGGCGTCGGCCCTTCGAACGCCAAGACGATCACCGACCATATCGCCGTGCTGCGCCCGCATGCCTGGCTGATGGTCGGCCACTGCGCCGGCCTGCGCAACAGCCAGCGCCTCGGCGATTACGTGCTGGCGCATGCCTATGTGCGCGAAGACCACGTGCTCGACGACGACCTGCCGGTGTGGATCCCGATCCCGGCACTCGCCGAAGTGCAGCAGGCGCTGGAAAGCGCCGTCGAGGAAGTCACCGGCTACCAGGGCTTCGAGCTCAAGCGGATCATGCGCACCGGTACGGTCGCGACGATCGACAACCGCAATTGGGAACTGCGCGACCAGCGCGGACCGGTGAAGCGGCTCTCCCAGTCGCGCGCCATCGCACTGGACATGGAATCGGCGACGATCGCGGCCAACGGCTTCCGCTTCCGCGTGCCCTATGGGACACTGCTCTGCGTCTCGGATCGGCCGCTGCACGGCGAACTGAAACTGCCCGGCATGGCGACCGCCTTCTACCGCACGCAAGTCAGCCAGCACCTACAGATCGGCATCCGCGCCGTTCAAAAGCTTGCGGCGATGCCGACCGAGACGCTGCATTCGCGCAAGCTGAGAAGCTTTTATGAGACGGCGTTTCAGTGATGTTGTAAGGCCAGCCGCCTTGGTGTATGATTTTCTAAGTTCATACACACGAGGTGGCTATGCGCACCAATATCGAACTCGACGATGAACTGATCGCCGAAGCAATGGAGTTGACCGGCCTGCCGACGAAGAAGGCGACGGTGGAGCAGGCGTTGAAGGATCTCGTTCGTATCCGCAGGCAGATGCGCGCGGTCGACAATCTCGAAGGCATCGGCTGGGATGGCGATCTCGATGAAATGCGGAAAGACTCCTTGCGCTTTGCCGATTGGGGCTTAGAGGGCCGCGAATGATCGTCGCCGACAGCTCAGTCTGGATTTCGTTATTCCGAAAAGACGATGTCGATGTCGCGGGTAGACTGCGCTCCTTCATAGCCCAGGGTACTGTTCTTGTCGGCGATATCATCATGCTCGAAGTGCTCCAGGGCGCTCGCGATTACCATCAAGCCCGTTGGATCGAACAAAACTTCCGCGACTTTCCCGCCGCGCAAATGCTATCGCCCCCACTCGCAGTAAAGGCGGCGGCCAATTATCGGCTTCTTCGGGATAGAGGCGTCACCGTGCGGAAGACGATAGATATGATTATCGGCACCTATTGCATCGAACGCGGCCACCACCTGTTGCATAGGGACAAGGATTACCTGCCGATGGTGGAGCATCTCGGACTGCAGATCGCCTGATCACTCGACCTTTGTCGGCCGCGCCACCAGCAGCGAAAGCGCCGTCCCGACCAGCGACGAAACGATCACCAGAAGATGCGTGTTGACCGCCGCCTGGCCGAGTTCCGCCAGGGGCAGCCCTGCCGTGCCGGCGCCGAAGGCGATGGCGCCGGCGGTGATGCCGGCGGGATAAGTGCCGACGCCGGCGGGGGCGTGGACGGGAAGCACCGAAGAGAGTTCGCCGCCGAGGCCGCCGCCGAAGCTTGCGGCCACGGACAGTCCACCGAGCAGGCCGAGAACCCAGGCGAGCACGGCGATCTTGGTGAACCAGTTGATCAGCGTCGCGCCCCAGGCCCGGGCGAAGGCTTTCGCATCGAGCGGCAGGCCGGCTTCGACTTCGTCGAGCAGTTTTTTCGCCTTGTCCGGCAGAACCTTGGCCGCCATGCGGAAGGCCTGGCCGCGCAGCGCGAAGGCGATGGCCGGCAGGATGAGGAAGGCGAGCCACAGCGCCCAGGCCCAG
>NZ_JALBGW010000138.1:0-12410 GCF_023006485.1 Neorhizobium sp. BETTINA12A | reverse complement strand
CACGATGGACGTCGTGCTCGGCTCCGGCTGGCCGGGCGTGATGCTGCACGAGGCGGTCGGCCACGGGCTGGAAGGCGATTTCAACCGCAAGAAGACCTCGGCCTTTGCCGGTCTTTTGGGGGAAATGGTCGCGGCGCCAGGCGTCACCGTCGTCGACGACGGCACGATCGACAACCGCCGCGGCTCGATCACCATAGACGACGAAGGCACGCCATCGGCCTACAACGTGCTGATCGAAAACGGCAAGCTGGTCGGTTACATGCAGGATCGCCAGAACGCCCGGCTGATGGGCGTCAGCCCGACCGGCAATGGCCGCCGGCAGGGTTATGCCTATACGCCGATGCCGCGGATGACCAATACCTACATGCTCGGCGGCGACAAATCGCCCGAAGAGATCATCGCCTCGGTGAAGAAGGGCATCTACGCCGTCTCCTTCGGCGGCGGCCAGGTGGACATCACCTCCGGCAAGTTCGTGTTCGGCTGCACCGAGGCCTACATGATCGAGGACGGTAAAATCGGCCCGGCCATCAAGGGAGCCATGCTGATCGGCAACGGCCCGGATGCGATGCGCCGCGTCTCGATGGTCGGCAACGACATGAAACTCGACACCGGCATCGGCAATTGCGGCAAGGGCGGCCAATGGGTCCCCGTCGGCGTCGGCCAGCCACATCTGCGGATGGACCAGGTAACGGTGGGTGGGACCAAGGCGTAAGGCGGAGCAATTTGCCTGGCGATAGAAACGCTGAGGTTTCTATCGCCAAATCCCAATGCCGGCGTATGAGCCTCAAACTCACCCCTCATCCGGCCTGAACAGCCATTTCCGCTCGATTGCCGATACAAGATCGATCCGGTTGTTGTGGGCAAACAGCAGGACGTGGCCGAGAAGATCGGCCGTCTCGTCGGCAAGGTCGCGGCTGAGATCCGCGTCGCTCCTGCCCTTTTTCCGTCCGCGGCCGGTGGCGCGATTCCAGGCCTGGGTCAGTTCGCCCATCTCCTCCTGCAGCTTCAGGAGAAACCAGTCGGGATCGCGGATCATTCCGTGGGTTTCGGCATAGGTTGTGGATGCCGCCTCGAATTGTTCGGTAAGTTTGCCCAGCATAATGTTCTCCTTTTGTATCCACAGGAGAATGCCGATTCCAGCGCCGTGTCCAGAGGGTTTGCTTGACACCCTCACCCAAACCCCGGCAGGTGCGGGCCATCCGATCTCATCCGCATCACGGCATTCCATGGACTCCGCCAATCCGATTTCTGCCTTGCTGGACGCATGGGTTCCGGGCCACGGGGCGGCGCAGCTCGTCTTTCTTTTCCTCTCGGCGCTGATCGCCGGACTGGCACGCGGGTTTTCCGGGTTCGGCGGAGCGCTGATCTTTGTTCCGCTTGCAGGTGCTGCCGTCGGCCCGAAGATCGCCCCGGCCCTGCTGCTCGTCATCGACGGGGTGACGACGCTCGGCATGCTGCCGGATGGGTGGAGGCGGGCGAACCGGCGGGAAGTGGGCACGATGCTGATCGGTACGCTGGTCGGCGTACCGGCGGGTACGACGCTGCTGGCCCTGATCGATCCAACGGCGTTGCGCTGGCTGATCTCGGTTGTGGTGCTCTGCCTGCTGATCTTCCTGATTTCCGGCTGGCGTTATCATGGCAAGCCGAAGACGCCGCTGACCATCGGCGTCGGAGCGCTGGCCGGCCTGTTCGGCGGTGCGGCGCAGCTTTCCGGCCCTCCGGTCGTCGCCTATTGGCTCGGCGGCGCCATTCCGCCGCTCACCGTGCGCGCCAATCTCATCCTTTATTTTGCGCTTTCGACGGTGATCTCGGCCACCGCCTATGTCATCGGGCACCTTTTGACGCTCGACGTCCTTGCCCTCGCACTGATCGCCGGCCCGGGTTACGGCCTCGGGGTGACCGCCGGTTCGAAACTGTTCGGATTTGCCTCCGAAGGCACCTTTCGGCGCATCTGCTTTCTGCTGATCGCCATGGCGGCGATCGTCAGCCTGCCGCTTTTCGATGCGCTGCGGCCCTGAGCAGGATTCAGCACGGATTATTCAGCAAGACTTAACCCGTCCAAGAGTAGGGTCGGCCTCACCGAAGTAACGTGGGCGTGATCGCGGTGGGGAACACGAAGGAGAGGTTTCAGGCGCTTTGGCGCCGGGATGTCAAACGCCGGCTTGTCGCCGGTGGCCTCGACATGGCCGCAGCGCTTGCACGTGCCGGAATGATGCCCAATGCCCGCGGCCACGGCGCCATCTTCACGCTCCATCACGTGCGGCCGAAACAGAGCCGTCCGCTGAAACCGAGCGGCCACCTCGAAGTGACGCCGGATTTCCTTGGCGAAGCGATCGAACGGCTTTCGGCGGAGGGTTACGAGTTCATCCCCTTGAGCGATGTGCCCACACGGCTTGCCGCGCCGACCAAGCAGCCGTTCGCCGCCTTCACGCTCGACGACGGTTATCGCAACAACGCCGAATACGCCCTGCCCGTTTTTGCCCGCTACGGCGTGCCGTTCACCATTTTCGTCACCCGCGGATTTGCCGAGCGGACCCATTCGCTCTGGTGGGAGACGGTTGCCGAACTGCTCGGACGCGAACGCGAGGTGACGTTCGACTTCGGCGGCGGGTCCGAGGTCCTCGACCTCACCTCCGAGGCCCGAAAATTCGATGCCTTCGACCGGTTCTCCAGCTATGTCCTCGAAGTCGAAGAATCGACCGCCGTCTCGCGGATCGATGCGCTGGCGAGAAAACACGGCGTCAACCCGCTGAAGATCACTGCCGATCTCACCATGAATGCCGAGGAACTGCGCTCGGTCGCCACCCATCCGCTGGCTTCGCTCGGTGCCCATACAACAAGCCACCGGGCCGTCGCCCGGCTTTCGGCGGAAGACGCCCGTGCGGAGATGAAGCAGTCAGCCGACTGGATCGAGGCTTTGACCGGCGAACGTCCGCAAACGATCGCCTATCCCTATGGCAGCCGCGCCGCGGTTTCCGAGCGCGACTATGCGATTGCCAAGGAACTCGGCTTTTCGGTCGCGGTCACGACCCAGCCGGGCACGCTCTGCGCCAAATATGTCAACAGGCTTACCGGCCTGCCGCGCATCTCGCTCAACGGTTATTACCAGCAGCCGCGCTACGTCTCGGCCCTCGCGTCAGGCATCCCGTTCGCGATCGGGCGGTGAGAGCATGGCGAAGTCCTTTGAATTCGTGAATTCTTCCGCGAAAAAAGGCCTTCCAGGAACTTCCAAAAGATATCCAGATCCAATTCGCCAACGACCTTCAGCGCGTCCAGGAAGGACTACAGCCTCTCTCGGACTTCAAGCACCTGAAGGGCATCGGTAACGGCATTATCGAGCTCATAGAGAACGGTAGCCCGGCCTATCGCACCGTCTATTGTGCCAAATACCTCGATACGGTTTTCATTCTCCATGCCTTCACCAAAACGACCAACGGCGTCGACCGCAAGGCAATGGAGACCGTCCAGGATCGTCACAAGACGATGCTTCAGATCGTCAAAAACCGCAAATAGATCAGGCCGCCGCGACCACTTCACAGATTACCTTATGCTCGGCGCTGAACGATGGCTTCAGGCGCACACCGAGCTTTGCGAGATAACCAATCAGCTTGTCCGCCGAGAAAAGCTGAATCTTGCCGCGCATCAATTCGCTGACGCGGGGTTGGGAAACATCGAGAGCCTCGGCGATATCCGCCTGCTTCCATTTCCTGTCTTCGAAGATGGCAACCAGGGTGGTGAGCAGATCCGAGCGAAACCGCAGATCGGCAGCCTCGATCGGATCCTCCGTGACGACGTCAAAGATATTCTCAAAGACCAGGCGTTCCATCTTCGTCCTCGATATACGGATTTCCGTATAATCTAGATATAAATACATGCCTGGTCAATGATAGCTCACGGATACATCCGCACCTTTTCCCACGGGCCGTCGGCGACGGGGCGGCGGAATTCGATGCGGTCGTGCAGCCGGAACTGGCGGTCGTGCCAGAACTCGATCGATACCGGCTTGATGCGGAAACCGGACCAGTAGGGCGGCCGCGGAATGTCGCCGATCGCGTATCTTGCGGTGTATTCGGCAACCGATTTCTCGAGCGCGAAACGGGTTTCGAGCGGGCGGGACTGTTTCGACGCCCAGGCGCCGATGCGGCTGCCGCGAGCGCGAGTGGCGTAATAGGCATCCGCCTCCGCATCGCTCACCACCTCCACCTCACCCCGCAGGCGAACCTGTCGGCGCAGCGATTTCCAGTGGAAACACATGGCCGCCTTCTTCTGGCCGAGAATCTCGCGGCCCTTCTGGCTTTCGAAATTGGTATAGAAGACGAAACCGTTCTCGTCATACCCCTTCAACAGGACCATACGAACGTTCGGCATGCCGTTTTCGTCGACGGTCGCAACCGCAACGGCATTCGGATCGTTGGGTTCGGAGGCCTCGGCATCCTTCAGCCAGGCACCGAAAAGCGCGAAAGGCTCGTTCTCGGCGGTGAAGTCACCAGTTGTTAACCCGCTCTCAGACATATTGACTAAAATACTCCCAATCTCATGAAAAATGCCCGAGTTTTTCAGTCGGACAGGACGCACGGTGGTAGTGATAGCAAAGTCGAAGAGCCGCACAAAGAGGTCGTTTCTCCTCGGCAGACGGGCAGCCGCCCTCTGCCTTGCCGGGTTTTCGCTTGCCGGTTGTACCAGCAGCCTCGATCTCTTCGGAAGTTCCCCGAAAGTCGACCGCTCGATCGCGACCGGCACCGTGCCGGGCACACAGCCGCACACCGGCGCTACGCTTTCCGACGAGGCGACGGTGCGCAATGCGGTCTCCTCGGCCGATCTTGCAAAGGTCGGCGCAGCCTCGGTTCCGTGGGCGAATACCGCCACCGGCAGCGCCGGCGTCGTCTCGCAGATCCGCGAGGCCCGCAACGGCGAGCAGATCTGCCGCGCCTTCACCACCACGCGGCATTCCTACGAGGGTATTGCGATGTTTTCCGGCCAGACCTGCCTCACCGGCAGCGGCGATTGGATGCTGACGGCCTTCGACCGCCAGTAGTCGCCGTCATCCCTGCCCCACACCCGATGCGGCTGCAAGGAAACGGTTTTCGGGCGTTTGCGTAATTCGTGCTGGAAACGATTCGTTTACCTTAACGAGTGCTGCCGGCGGCTGTGTAACCACTGATTCACAAGTCCTAACATAGGCTCTCCCGACGTAAGCAGTAATCTGTCCGGGACATGAGGAACCGGCGGACGGCTGTCGGAGTTGTGACGAATAATGGGGGGGTCCAAGGATCAAGCGGGGACCCGCCGTTTCAGGTAACCGGTGGTCCCACGATGCGTGATCCCTATTCTCTTCTCGGCGTGAAGCGCAATGCCGAGCCCGACGAAATCAAGGCAGCCTGGCGCGCCAAGGCCAAGACCGTTCATCCAGACCAGAACCAGGACGATCCGTCTGCGACGAGCCGTTTCGCAGAGATCGGCCAGGCCTACGAGGTCCTGAAGGATCCCGAGCGCCGCAAGCGATACGACAGGGCCGCCGAGATGCACCAAACCATCATGCAGCAGCGCAATGCCGCCCGCGAAGCCGCCGAACGCGCCAAGGTCGCAAAGGCCAACGCCGAAAAGGTCATGGAAGAGCTCGCCAAGACCAATGCGCAAAACGCCAAGTCCCAGGCGCAACCGCAAGCACAGGCTCGCGGCCAATCGCAAACCCAATCACATTCCCAATCTCAGGCCCAATCTCAGGCCCATCCCCAGAATCAGTCCGGCCCTGCAGGCGAAACGCCGGAGGACATGATCGAGCGTATCTTCGGCGCCGCGGCGGCCGAGCAGGCAAAAGCTCAGGCGGGCGGCACGGCGCAGGGGGGCGGCGATTCGGTCGAAACGGCCAAGGCAGATCCATCGGGGAGCGAGAGACCGCCGCTTCCAGCCCTTGCCATCGACCTGATCGCCTCCATCGTGCGCCGTTTCCGCGGCACGACGCCGGCTCCGGAAAAGGCACCGGATATCTCCGTCGAAGCCACGGTGACCGTCGAGGATCTCCTGAAGCTCAACACGATCACGCTGAAAATGGCCGACGACCGCGAAGTGCGCCTTGCCCTGGAAAGGGGCATGACCGAAGGCCATGTGGCGCGCCTCAAGGGCCAGGGCCTCAAGCTCACCGGCATGAAATCCGGCGACCTCCTCGCCTCGATCAAGATTGCCCGCGACAGCCGTTTCCGGGTCGAAGGTTTCGATCTTCACACGACATTGTCGATCTCGCTCGAAGACGCGGTGCTCGGCGGCGACGCATCGGTCGAGACGCCGGAAGGCAACCGCAGCATCAGCATTCCGGCCTGGTCCGGTTCCGACCAGACGATCCGGCTGGAGGGCCTCGGCCTCAATGACGATGCGGGCGGCCGCGGCGATCTCGTCGTCGAACTGCGCGTCGTCCTGTGGGAAAAGCCGAACGAAAAGGTCACCGACCTGATGCGGCACATGCGCCACGGACTGTATGTCTGACGGGCCTTGCCCAGTATGACAGTTTTGCGTCGGTATTCACCGCTGCGCACCCTTTGTTACGGCTACTAACACGAGATGATCCAACTCAGCTTGAACCCTTGAGCCGCCTATGTCATAGGCAGCGTTCATCTAAGGTATCAGGGGACTATGAATGGTTCAGGCTTCCGGCCTCATGGCAGGCAAACGCGGTCTCATCATGGGCGTTGCCAATAATCGTTCGATCGCGTGGGGCATTGCCAAGGCCATCCACAGCCAAGGCGGGGAAGTTGCATTCACCTACCAGGGCGACGCACTCAAGAAGCGCGTTGAGCCGCTGGCTGCTGAACTGGGCGCCTACATGGCCGGCCATTGCGACGTCGGCGACGAATCGACCATCGACGAGGTCTTCGCCAATCTCGAAAAGCACTGGGGCAAGATCGACTTCCTCGTGCATGCGATCGGCTTTTCCGACAAGGACGAGTTGACCGGCCGTTACGTCGACACCTCGGCTGACAATTTCGCCAAGACGATGCAGATCTCGGTCTATTCCTTTACGTCGGTCGCAAGGCGGGCGGAAAAGCTGATGACCGACGGCGGCTCGATGCTGACCCTCACCTATTACGGTGCCGAAAAGGTCATGCCGAACTACAACGTTATGGGCGTCGCCAAGGCCGCGCTCGAAGCCAGCGTCAAATATCTCGCCGTCGATCTCGGTCCGAAGAACATCCGCGTCAACGCGATCTCGGCCGGGCCGATCAAGACGCTTGCCGCTTCCGGCATCGGCGACTTCCGCTACATCCTCAAGTGGAACGAGTACAATGCGCCGCTGCGCCGTACCGTCACCATCGAGGAAGTGGGCGATGTCGGCCTCTACATGCTGTCCGACCTGTCGCGGTCCGTCACCGGCGAAACCCATCACGCAGACAGCGGCTACCATGTCGTCGGCATGAAGGCCGTCGATGCGCCGGACATTTCGGTCATCAAGGACTGATGCTCTTCCAGGGACGTCTGCCGTGCTCATCTACATGATCCGCCACGGGCAGACGGACTGGAATGCCGAAGGCCGGCTGCAGGGCCAGCAGGACATTCCTCTCAATGCGCTCGGCCGTTCTCAGGCAACGCGGAACGGCGAGCGGCTGCGCGAGATGATCGGCGCGGCCGAAGGTTTCTCCTTCGTTGCCAGCCCGCTGTCGCGGACCCGCGAAACAATGGAACGGCTGCGCACCGCCATGGGGCTGGATCCCCTCGCCTACCGGACCGACGAGCGGCTGATCGAAGTCTCCTTCGGCGACTGGGAAGGCCATACGCTCGATGAGATCAGCCGGATTTCTCCGGACCGGCTCGCCGCCCGGGCCGAGCAGAAGTGGAGCTTCATTCCGCCGGGCATCTCTGCCGAAAGCTATGAGATTCTCTGCTGGCGGATCGGCGCCTGGCTGCAGTCCGTCGACGGGCCGACCGTGTGCATCAGCCACGGCGGGGTGATCCGCTCGCTCTTCCGGCTGATCGGCAATCTCGACGAAGACGAGGCGGCCACCGTTCCGACCCCACAGGACCGCATCCTGATGATCGATACCGACCTCAGCCGGATGGCATGGCTCTGATCGGAATATCCGCAGCGCGGCGTATATTCTAAATTATACTTCGCTAATTCTGCGGTATTACTGAACGATCTGGAGATCGTCGACGACACGGTTGCCATCGACGACCGTGTAGAAGACCAGCACTTTCACGCCGGCCTTCAAGCCCTCGAAATTGAATTCCTCGGGCACTTTATAGGTCTTTCCGTCGTCGAGCGTTAAGTTGAGCGCCTTCGCATCTACGGCCTTGATCGTGGCTTCGACGTCGGCACTTTGAGCCCAGCTGTTGAGGGGCGAAAAGATGCTGGCAGTGGCAAGCAGAGCAGCAATCAGGATGCGCATGGTCGGAAGCCTTGATGAGGTCGATGATGTCTTGTTCCGACGCACAGATAGCCTCCCGATTGTGGCAAAAATCGCCCGTTACCGTGACATTTTGCGTATAAGTAATGACCTGATTGTTAACGCTTTTCAAGGGTGGGATACCGCCCTGCGGGGGGACCCGGCGGCATTTGCGAAACCAATCCCAAGTATTCCCTTACAATAAATCGGACCAAAGTTTGTAGGGTGCCGTGAAAGCGTAAATTAACCCCCGCCCCATAGGCTCGACCGTCTGCCACAGGGGTTAATGAGAAGGTTCGCGCACGTGAAATTCTGGCCGTCGTCCGGTTCCAAATCACTGCGCTTCGCACGCAGCACCAAGACCCCGACGACAATCGCGTTCGTTATCACCCTTGCTGTCATCTCGATCGGCGTCATCATCGACCAACGTTACACCGAAGGCTTTCGCAGCGACCTGCGGGCAACGACGGAAAAAGTCGGCGGCCTGTTGGCGCGGCGCCTCATCGTACGCGTAGAGACCGACATCGCCGCCACCGATCATCTGGTTCACGTGCTGAGGGACGATTTCAGCGGATCGGCAGATACATTCAAGCGCCATGTCGAAAAGCAACTTGGCGAAGTCACGCATTTTTCGGGCGTCGCGGTCGCACCCAATTTCGAGCTTGCCCAGGTCATCACGCGCGACGGCATTGTCGGCGGCGGGGCGGGCAAGATCGGCAAAATCGATCTGCTGCGCCTTGCAAACGACCTGAAATCCGTGAGCGGCCGCAACCGCGTATCTCTGCTGAGCGGCACCCAGGAAGGAGATCTGACGCTCGTCGTACCGGTATCGAAGGAAGAGGACGGTGGGGACCTTTGGGGCGCGATCGCCGTGCTGATCGACAAGCAGGGCCTGATGGAGGCATCCGGCGTCACCTTCTCCCCTGCCGCGGCAAGGAAACCGAACCTGATCAATCTCGACTGGCTGAACGTCGTTCTGCGGGACGACGACAGGCCGCAATATTTCGCCTTCTTCGGCAATGATTCCATCGAAAACCAATCTCCGATGAAATGGACGGTGCCCATCAACGGCGCCAACTGGACGCTGCTTGCCGCTCCCCGTTCCGGTTGGGACATCGTGCCGCCCAACCAGCTCGGGTTCCGCCTCGCCATCATGCTTGCCGCACTCGGGGTGATCGTGCCGATCTTCATCGCCACCTCGCTGATTTCCGAACGCAACCGCAATATCGAGGCACTGAAAGCCCGCGAGCTTAATCTCATCGAGCTGTCGCAGCGCTTCAACCTTGCCATGGAAGCCTCCAATATCGGCATCTGGGAGGTGACGGGCAACGGCAACAGTCTGTTCTGGGACAAGCGGGCCGCGGGGCTGCACGACAAGCCGGCAACCAGCGAGGGCAACCGTCTCTACGACTGGCTCGGATCGATCTATCCGCCGGACCGGACGGCAGCGGAGACACATTTCGCCGACTGCGCCTCCTGCAACACGCCCTGTAGCGAAACCTACCGGGTGCAGTTGCCGGACGGCACGCTGCGATACCTGAAATCGGCAGGTGCGAACTATCGCAATGCCGACGGCACCCTGCGCACCACCGGGATTGTCTGGGACGTCACCGGCGACGTGGTGATGACGCAGACGCTGCGCAACGCCAAGGAAAATACCGACATCAAGAATGCCGAACTGGAACTGGCGCTCGATGAACTGTCGAACCGCGAGCAGGACCTGGAAGAGCTGTCGAGCCGTCTCGATCTGGCGCTTGATTCCTACAATTGCGGCATATGGGAATCCAATCCGGTCACGCATATCGAAACCTGGGACGCCCGGATGTGCCAGCTGCACGGCATCCCCTTTACCGACGGCTTCGTCCGGGTCGACACGTGGATCGAGCTCATCCATCCCGACGACCGGGAGCACGCCAAGCGCAGCTCCTACAATTTCACCGAGAACTTCCTGGCGGGTCCGCTGGTCGTGCGCGTGCCCCAACCGGATGGTTCGATCCGCTATATCCGCTCCATCGGCAAGGTGCATACGATGCGCGACGGATCCCAGAAGGTGGTGGGCATTGCCTTCGACGTCACCCAGGATGCGATCCTGACCCGGGAACTGAAGGCCGCCAAGGACGAGGCCGATGCGAAGAACGCCGAACTCGAACTCGCCAAGAGCCGCATCGAGCACAATTCGCTGCATGACCCGCTGACCCTGCTCGCCAACCGCCGCAAGCTCGACATGGAGCTCGACCGGCTGTCGCGCACCAGCCACAACGAGCGCCAGAAATTCTCGATCCTGCATCTCGATCTCGACCGCTTCAAGCAGATCAACGACACGCTCGGCCATGCAGCGGGCGACGCAATGCTCGTGCACGCCTCACGCATCCTCTCGCGCAACGTCCGCAGCGGCGACATCGTCGCACGCATCGGCGGCGACGAATTCGTGATCCTCGCCACCGACAATTCGGGCGCCGAGGAGATAAGCCAGCTCGCCCAGCGCATTATCGCCGAATTCCACCAGCCGATCGACTTTGAAGGTTTCGCCTGCCGCTGCGGCGTATCCATCGGCATCGCCCAGGCAAGCGGCATGAATGTCGATGCACGCCGCACGCTCGTCAATGCCGATATCGCGCTCTACCGGGCGAAGGGCATGGGCCGCAACCGCTACGAATTCTTCACGCAGAACCTGCAGGCCGAGATCGTCAGCCACAAGCGCACCGCCGACGAGGTTCTGACCGGCATCGACAATGACGAATTCATCACCTTCTACCAGCCGCAGTTCGATGCCCGCACCAACCAGCTGACCGGCGTCGAGGCACTGATCCGCTGGAACCATCCGCACCACGGAATTCTTGCGCCCGACCGGTTCCTGAAGATTGCCGAGGATTTGAACGTCTCGGCAGCACTCGACCATATCGTGCTCCAGACGGTGCTGAAGGACAAGATGCGCTGGGCCGCACTCGGCGTCCGGGTGCCGAAGGTTTCCGTCAACGTCTCCTCAAAACGCCTCAATGACGAAGCGCTGATCGACACGCTGCAGACGCTGGCGATCGTGCCCGGCGAGATTTCCTTCGAACTGGTGGAATCGATCTTCCTCGACGAGAGCGAAGCGGCCGCGACCAGCAATCTCGAACGCATCAAGGAACTCGGCATCGACATCGAGATCGACGATTTCGGCACCGGCCATACCTCGATCGTCAGCCTTTTGAAGCTGAAGCCGAAGCGGCTGAAGATCGACCGCCAGCTCGTCATGCCGATCCTGATTTCGCCGCAGGAACGCGCTCTGGTGCGCTCCATCATCGATATTGCCCGTTCGCTCGGCGTCGAGACGGTGGCGGAAGGCGTCGAGACCATGCAGCATGCGAGCCTTCTGCGCGAACTCGGCTGCGACCTGCTGCAGGGTTATGCTTTCGCCCGGCCGCTTTCGTTCGACGATTTCACCGCAGCCGCGCACGCGGGCTGGCGCAGGGCCGCCGCCTAGAGCCGCGATTGTTCAGCTTGGCGGGTGTGACCGTTCTGGCAAGAAAGACTTGTCGCCCGCCAACCTTTTCCATATGACAACCGCGTCAGAAGTTGGCGAAAGGCCAGCTCCGCCACAGCTGGTCCTGTAACGCCATGTCGCACAACACTTTCGGTCACCTTTTCCGTGTCACCACCTGGGGCGAAAGCCATGGCCCGGCGCTCGGCTGCGTGGTCGACGGCTGCCCGCCCGGCATCCGCTTCACGCTGGCGGAAATCCAGGCATGGATGGACAAGCGAAAGCCCGGACAGTCGCGCTTCGTGACGCAGCGCCGCGAGGACGACATCGTCAAGGTGCTCTCCGGCGTGATGCTGGACGCCGACGGCGAAACGATGATTTCAACCGGCACGCCGATCTCGATGCTGATCGAGAATACCGACCAGCGCTCCAAGGATTATGGCGAGATCGCCCGCCGCTACCGCCCCGGCCATGCGGACTATACCTACGATGTCAAATACGGCATCCGCGACTATCGCGGCGGTGGCCGCTCTTCGGCCCGCGAGACGGCAGCCCGCGTTGCCGCCGGGGCG
>NZ_JALBGW010000137.1:0-12485 GCF_023006485.1 Neorhizobium sp. BETTINA12A | reverse complement strand
AGTTGGCTGCCCGGCTCCTGTCCGGCCAATGGTCCCGCCCCCCAGACCCGCACCGCCGGTGCCAAAGCCGCCCGGCTTCGCACCCTGCTCGGCCGCCAGCGCTCCACGCCCCAGCAGGCCGTCGACAACCACTGTTCCGGCCAGACCGCCGGAAAAAACGCAAAGCGACACCGTGGCGGCAAAAGCCGCAAAACCAACCCGACTGCTACGCATGAGCCCCCTCGAAGCGAATCAACTTGCCGTCAAAAACACGACGCATCCTAACGTCGCACAACCTACTTCGTGCAACCGTTTTGTGACGCCAACAACAAAAATGTGAGCATGTGACAGGTATATTAGAAAGGACTCAGAGAGCACGTGTAAAAATTGTGGACAGAACCATGGCGCGAACTTTGGCCCGTGGCGTCGAAGCGTCGCTTCTATAGGATCAGCCCGGTAAGTGGGCGGGTCCTTTCATGAAGCATTCCAAATCGTATTGCCTGCTGGCCATCGCGCTGCTTTCCGGTTGCAGCTCGACAGATTCCATCAACGACGTCTTCTCCGTCAAACTGAATGAACTGGACGCCCGGGGAAAACCTCTTCCGGTATCGCATGGTACGTCTCACAGCTTCGCTGCGTCCACGTCAGGGGCAGACGTTTTCAGTGGCGCGTCGCAGGTCGGTACCGGCAGCTTCCTCTCGTCACAGCCAGCAATATCTACTGGCAAGACGGCAAAAGGCGGCGAAGGCTACAACCTCAATCTCGTCAACGCGCCGATAGCCGCGGCAGCAAAAAGCGTGCTCGGCGACACGTTGGGAGCCAACTACGTCATCGACTCGCGGGTAAATGGAATGGTGACGCTTCAAACCGCGACACCTGTTTCGCGCGACGCGCTTGTCGAGATTTTCGAAGCCGCCCTGGCCGTCAATGGAGCAGTTATCACCAAGCAAAACGGCAACTATCAGATTGTCCCGGTCTCTGAGGCTTTCTCGTCCACTCCTGAGATTGCAACTGCATCAAGTCCGATAAGCGGTCCCGGGATAAAGGTGCAGGCGATCGAGCTAAAATACGTAGCGGCGGCCGAAATGAAAGGGATTCTCGATCCCATCAGCAGGCCGGGGTCGATCCTGCGGATCGACGACAACCGCAACATCATCGTGCTCGCAGGCACCAGCAGTGACCTCGCGGCGATGCGGAATGCCATCGGTATTTTTGACGTCGACTGGATGAAGGGAATGTCGGTGGCCCTTCACCCTTTGAAGGCGTCACAGTCGGCCGCGGTTGCCAAAGAACTCACTTCGATCTTCGCGGCCGAGGACGGGCCGGGCACCAAGATCATTCGCTTCATTCCCAACGAGCGCCTGAACGCAGTCCTCGTCATCACTTCGCGGCCTGCCTATCTGTCGCGGGCAACCGCATGGATCGCTAAACTGGACAGGCTCGCCAGCACCAACGAAGAGCGACTTTTCGTCTACAACATTCAAAACAGACCCGCGAAAGAGCTTGCGCAGGTTCTGCAATCCGTTCTTAAGGAGCGCCACTCCACGGGTACTGAGCAGATCCAGATTGATAATCCGATTGCGCCGGACCTCGAGCCCGCGACAATCGCCACGGCCTATAACGATCAACGGCCCCGCCAGGCGTCGCAAAGCGATCCGAACGCCCAACCCAGCACACCCTCAACGGGGTCGCGCGCACCCAGGACGTCAGTGGTTGCCGACATCGAAAACAACGCCCTCCTGATCTCCACGACTGCCCGGGAATACGAACGGGTCGAGAAACTTCTTCGCCAACTCGATGTCGTGCCAACACAGGTCATGCTGGAGGCCGTCATCGCCGAGGTGACCCTGGGGGACGAGCTCAAGTTCGGTCTTCGCTGGTTTTTCGAAAGTGGCCGTTCCGGCGTCGGCTTTTCCGATCTCGCAAGCGGCGGGACCGCAGCGAGCTTTCCGGCGCTTGCCTGGAGCTATGCCACCAAGGACATCCGCGTGACATTGAATGCGCTCTCCAGTGTGACCGACGTCAACGTCGTTTCCGCGCCAACGCTGATGGCGCTCAACAACCAGAAAGCCATTCTCCAGATCGGCGACCAGGTCCCCATCGTGACACGCCAGTCTCGCAGCATAGACGATGCCGGCGCACCGGTGGTCAACTCAGTCGAGATGAAGGACACGGGCATCATTCTGACCGTCGTGCCGCGCATCAACACCTCCGGAAAGATCATGCTGGATATCCAGCAGGAGGTGAGCGATGTGGTGAAGACCACCTCGTCCGGTATCGATTCGCCGACGATCCAGCAGCGCAAGGTCTCGACACGCGTGGTCGTGAACGACAATGAAAGCCTGGCACTCGGTGGGTTGATCCAGCAGAAGAACGATTTGATCCGTACGCAGGTCCCGATCCTCGGTGATATCCCTCTTCTGGGGAACGCATTCAAGAGCAAGACCGACACCATCAAGAAAACCGAACTGATCATCTTCATCAAGCCGCGGATTGTCAGGGACGTCAACGAGGCACGAAACGTGACGGAAGAATTCAGGCAGCAGCTTGATTTTTCGTCGGACATTAAAAAGCGCCGCGGCGGATCAAGCAAACTCGAACAAGATATCAAGCGCCTGAACTATTGAGCTCCTCCGTGACACTCATCCTGACAGCTGTTCTGATCATCTGCTTCGGCATCATTTGCTTTGTCGATTTCCGCTGGTTGGTCATCCCCAACTCGGTGAACGTCGCGCTCCTGCTCGCCGGTTTGACGTTTCGGCTTCAACAGGGATGGGTCGAGACGATGACGGCTTGCGCATTTGCGCCGCTGGTAGCGCTTCTGATGTGGACGATCCGTCACGTACATTTCAGGCTTACCGGCCGTGTCGGTCTGGGCCTTGGGGATGTCAAGCTGGCGGGCGGGGCCGCCGTCTGGTTCAGCCCGTGGATGTTCCCGATCTTCCTTTTCCTGGCGTCTTCTCTGGCGCTCATTTTTCTGCTGGTCACCATCCTCGCCAGAAAAGGCCTCTCGACGGGGAAGGTACCCTTCGGGCCATTCCTGGCCGGGTCTTTGATTATCACCTGGAACCTCGAACCTTTATTGGGATCTTTCATCGGACAAGTTTCATGATCAAATTCAGGCCCATTCGTAAACCTGCCATCCGGCGCCACGCTGCTGTCGAAGGCTTCACGCTCGTCGAGCTTCTGGTGGTCCTGGCGATTATCGGCTTGATTGCCGCGCTCGCCACTCCCCAGGTCCTGCGCTATCTGGAGTCGGCCAAGGTCGATACGACAAAGGCGCAGATCAGGAATTTCGAGAGCGCGCTCGAGCTCTACTATATCGACACCGGGCGCTATCCAACTACGGAAGAAGGTCTTGTCGCCCTGGCCACGCGTCCGACCAATGCGGCGACCTGGAACGGCCCCTACATCAAGAATGCGGGCGTCTTTGCCGACCCGTGGAGCAGTCCTTATCAATACCGAAGCCCAGCGGAAGACAAACCGTTTCAGATCCTGTCCTTAGGGCGGGATCGCAAGATGGGCGGGAGCGGCCAGGACGCCGACCTTGCTGGAAACTGATCACCGGCCGACATCGATGATCGCGATGTTTTCAACCGCAATCTCGCGACCGGATCTCATGGCCACGAGGTTTATCTTCAGCGCGGAGGGCAGCGCGTCGCGCTTGGTCCAGACATCGACCCATCGCGGGGCCTCCTGTCCCGATGAACCAAGGTAGGTGAATTTGACCGATTTCAAGGCCGGGACGATGGTGAACTCCTCGCCCCGAGGCGCGGAAAACAGCCTTCGCGGAACGTTCCGTTGGATGAGATCGAGCCCGCTCCCGCTCTGGCGGGCCACAATCTCGACATCACGCAACGATGACCGCTGATTGCCGACCATGGTAACCGCGACTAGCTTGAAGCTTTGCGCATCGCCCGAAAAGACGACTTTTTTTGCCGGATCGTCGGTGATCGGTGCCAGCCGACGGGCCTGCCCAAGCAGAGCCTGCAGGTAGGTGCTGGCTGCTTCGATCTCCATCTCGGCGTCGTTGACTTCAGCGATATTCTGCATCGGGCGAAGCTGGCCGATCGCCGCTATCATGAGGCCGGACAGCAGCGCTGTAATGCAGAGCGTGACCAGCATTTCGGGGAGAGTGAACCCCTCGACCTGCGATACACGGTGCTCTCTTGCCGGCATTTGTCTGTTACTCACTGAAGGTTCAAGGGAATGGGACTGAAGTAGACGAACTTATGGGGCATGCCGGATCGCGTGAAAACTGTCACAACTGCAAACGCAGCCCCCCTTTCTCCCGCCTGCCTGGATTGGACGGGCGCGATCCGGATAGTCCAGCGCCATGCACCACTTGCACCTTCCTCATTCCGACCGGCTTGGATAACACGCGGAACGGTCTCGATCCGTAATCTTTCCGCGATCCTGATCACCTCCTGACGATCCTGCGAGGCCGAGAGGCTTTTCGTGGCGATAGCGATCGTTTGCGCTGAGACGGCGAGCGCGGTCGACAGGATCAGGAACGCGATCAGCGTCTCCAGCAGCGTAAAGCCATCGCGACTATTATCGAGGGTCACGTGATGCCGCCTCGGTCAGTGTGGCAACGCCCGTCAGCCAGTTGATGAACAAGCCGGCCTCGGGTGCATCGCCTGAGTGAAAGCGGATCGTACCCCCGGTCGCACTGCCATTCGGGTAGAAAGTGATATTTCCCTGCTCTCCCGTGGTTCGATTGTCGCGGCCAATCGTGGCTGAAAAGGCGATCTCCGCGGGCACCACGATGGCGGCGACTTTGGCATCCGATCGAATGGTGCCACTGGTTGTTCCAAGGAACAGGGATTTCGGAGCGCCGGTCTTGAGAGCGGCCAGCCGCGTCGACTGTGCCATATGAAGCACCTGCCGCGCGAGACTGTGCGGGGTTACTCTCGTTAAAGCTCGGTAGGATGGAACGGCCAGTGAAGAGAGAATGCCGATGATCGCCAGAACAACCAGCATTTCCGTCAGGCTGAAGCCTGAGATCTTGTCGCTGGGTGCGATACCGTGTCTGGTCATTGAACGCTCAGTTCATTGATGCCGAGCAACGCCGTCATCACCGAGACCACCAACCCGCCGATCAGGATACCGAGGAATATCGTGATGAGGGGCGTCATCAATGCGAGCAAGCGGTCGGTGAGCCGTTGAGCATCGGAGCGCAACACGCCCGCGGCGTTTTCCAGCACAGTCGGCAGCTTGTTGACCTCGTCACCGATCGCCACCAGCGACACGATACCCCGCGGAAAGAGCCCGCAGGCCTTGAAAGCCTCGGGCAGCCGTTTTCCCGAGAGCACCGCGTCGCGCATGGAAAGCAGCTTCTCCCGAAAGGCCACCGCGGGGCAGCAGCGGGCGGAAAGCGCAAGGGCGTCCGGCAGTGGAACCGCGTTGTCGAGGAGCAACGAAAGGCTTTGCAGATAGCGGGCAAGCGCGGATTGGGAAATGGCCCGCCCCAGGAATGGAAGCTTGAGCACCACCCCCGCGAAAGCGGTTCGCATGGCGGAGGGACGTAGAATGGCAAACGTAGCGATGCACATGATGCCGGCAAATATTGCCAAAAGTGCCACAGGATCGCCCAGCGTTCCCCGCACGCCTGAAAGCAGAGCAACGATGAAGGGCGGATTGCGGCCGGAGCTCTCGAAGATCGGCTCCAGCGTCGGCACCAGAACGAACGTGACCACGCCTAAAGCAAGGAACATCATCGCCAGCAGAAATAGCGGATAAACAGACGCGTCGATAAGCTGCTTGCGCTGCACATCACGCTTTTCGAGATCAGCAGCGACGATCTTCATCACGTAAGGCAGTCGTGCGCTGTGTTCCCCGCTTGAAATCAACGCGAGCGCGTCTTCTGGAAGACCATTCAGGCTGGACAGGGCGACCGAGGGGGTGGCGCCGGATGAAAGCCTTTCGATCATTGTCCCGATAATCTGCCGGTCTCCGGTTCGAGACGCAGCGTCCTGCATAGCCCGCAGCGCCTGATCAACCCCCAGGCCGGCATTCATCAAGACTGAAAGATCGGCAAAAAAACGGGTTCTGTTGAAGCTGCGGCCAAAACGGATCGCCGATGCGGCTTGCGGCTTTTCCGATCCAGTCGGGGCGGCCTTCAGATCCGAGACGGAAAGCCCATCCGCTCTAAGCCTGCGACGCGCATCGGCAAGATCGATGGCATCGATCTGCCCCTTCTGTTGCCTGCCCTCCGGACTGAATGCCGTGTAGGAAAACCTCAACATTCAGCGATCTTCCAGCTCGACGACCCTGACAGCTTCGGCAAGCGTCGTCTTGCCCTCGGCGGCCAATAGGAAAGCATGGTCGCGCATCAACATCATGCCTTCCTGTCTGGCTATCGTTTCGATTTCTTCCTGGCCTACGCCCTGTACCACCGCTTGGCGAACCCGCTCGGACATCTGCAAAACCTCGAATGTCGCCCGGCGGCCTTTGAACCCGGTTCCCGCGCAGACGAAACAGCCGGTTTTATCCACCCACTCCCGGCACTGATCACAACATTTTCTCAACAGGCGCTGGCCGATCACCCCCCGCATGGTCGCGTCGATCAAAAACGGCTCAATGCCCATGTCCCGCAAACGGCTGAAGGCGCCGATTGCGCTGTTGGTATGAAGGGTCGAAAGAACAAGGTGGCCGGTCAGCGCCGCCTGGATCGCGATTTCAGCGGTCTCCCGATCACGGATTTCACCGACGAGGATAATATCGGGATCCTGGCGCAGGACCGATCTCAATGCAGAGGCGAACGTCAACCCGATGGCCGGATCGATCTGCAACTGAGTGACACCCTTCATGCGGTATTCGACCGGGTCCTCCACCGTGAAAATCTTCACTTCCGGACGATTGAGTTCGGCGAGGATCGAATAGAGGGTCGTGGTCTTGCCGGAGCCGGTCGGACCCGTCACGAGTACCATGCCGTTGGGCTTGGCCGTGATGTTCCTGATCTTTTCGGCCGAGGCGGCATCATAGCCAAGGGTCCCGAGCTCCAGACGTACCGTCTCGCGATCGAGGATACGAAGCACGACTGTTTCGCCATGGATCGAAGGAACGACAGAAAGCCGAAAGTCGATTTCCTGACCGCGCACCGACAGTCGAAGTCGACCGTCCTGCGGCAATCGGCGCTCGGCAATATTGAGTCTGGCGAGGATTTTAAGACGGCTGACCACACCAGCATGCAAAGCCTGCGAGACGTTTTCCACATGGGTCAGCATTCCGTCGCGACGAAACCGGACACCCATGGAATTGGCTTCAGGCTCTATGTGTATATCCGTCGCCTTTTCGTCGACGGCTTTCTGGATGATCCTGGTGACGAACTTCACGACGGGTGCATCCCGCGCGATATCCTGCAGCCGTTCGAGATCCACATCGGCGAGGGCGTCAAGACCTTCGACAGCCCCAACCGGTTCCGATGCTTGCCGTATCTCCCTGATGAAATCGTCAATGGCGCTTCGTGGCGTTACCTCCACTCGAACCGGAAGCTCGAAGAAGTAGCTGACGGCCCGGATGGTGTCCGCGTCGAAGGGATTGGCGACTGTGAGCAGCAGATCACCATTGTCGGCAATCCGAGGAACGATCGCCTTGTCCGCCGCGAAGTCCAGGCCGAGGCGTTCGATGAGCTCATTGTTTTGTGCGGCGGAGAGCTTCGTTACCGACCCGACCTGCAGGTAGCTGGCCAGTTCGGTGGCAATTGCTACCTCGGCTAAGATCCCCAATTCTCGAATGATGACATCGACCGCCTGACCCGTCTTTCGTTCTGCGGCTCTGGCGCGGTTGGCTGCCTCCACCGAAATGCGCTCGGAGGATTCCAGAAAGGTCAAGAATGCCTGAGGGGACGCCGAAGAGGAGATCATGCGAGCACCTCATTCAGCAAGCGGGAGACATCATCGTTCAGCACTGAGGCGCAACTTCCCATGTTCTTCGGCACAGGAGGCTTCGGGCCTACCCCAATACTCGCAACTTTCCGACTTGCGCCGCTGCGAGTTGCGGCTGAAAAAATCTCGGCGGACCCTGCCCATTCGTCCGCGTGGAAGAGCACTGTCTCGATCGTGTAAAACATCGACGCGCTCCCTGCTTCCTGCGATCGGGTGAGAACGGCTCGCCCCTCCTGCACCGAAAAGACCCGGCCCAGATCGGTTAGGGCGAACCCGCGAAGCGCCATGAGGTCGTGTAGCTCCGAGATGTCTTCGAACGGTGCGTGTTTCGGCCCGGCGTCGATTCCACCCTCGCCACTGTCGCCGGTGCCCGGCGACCTAAAACGCATGACCCTTCGTGCTGTATCCTCCGCTTCGATACCCGCCAATCCAACTCCCTTGAAGCCAGCAGCCAGCAAAGGCTCCTCTGCTGTATTCAGATTGATGAGACGCGCGTGCGGCACGATCGCGATCCTCACGGAGATACCATTGATAACGCATCCCGATTCAAGAAGGCGTGCGCCGTCGACTCCACCCCGCCAGCGAGGATCGGCGCCGATGCGCCAGGCAATGTAATCATTGATAGCCTGAGCGGTGTTACCGAGCCGCGCCTGATTGTATTCGTGTCCGACCGTCAACGCCTTGAGCCTGGAAGAGGCGGCGAACGGCGCCAGAACCATGGCGAATAATAAGATGAAGCCCAGCACTGCCAGAAGTGCAAAGCCGCCATCATTGGGGCCCTTTTGTCCTTCAATTCGCGCCATCTGCACCTTTCGTTCCGCTGTCATAGAGCGAAAACAGGGCACTGGACGTACCGGCAGTGAGCGACATCCGATCAGCTTCGATGGAAACAATCGTCCATCCCAGAACCATCTCTCCCTCACCGAACCAATCCACCGTTTTCTCGTCTGTCACGATGAGGGCGGAAAACTTGCCGCTGACCGTCCTCGTCCCCTTCAATCTGATGGACGGTGGCGGCGGCGCCACGGGTGGAGCCTCCGCGACGACCGGCGCAAGAGGCTTGGGGGGTGTAGGCGGTGGAACGAAATCGCGTCGCGTCGGGCTGAAGACCGGGCGGGCAAGCGTGTCCGGCAAGTTCAAATCCGTAAGTGTTGCCGGCCGGCTCTTGTCTCCGGGTGCCGCCACAGGGGCTTTCCCTGGCTGTCCAACCGCAAGCGGCGAGATATCTATACTCATTCCGGAAATCGCGGCATTGAGACCGGCAAGGCAGAGCAATGTGGAGACCAGAAAAAACAGGGTTAGCCATCGTCGATCGACCGATCTCAGCATGTCACGGCTTCCCCTTCTCGGGTAAAACCGCCGCCGGGTTGACCGCACCGTAGACTGTGACCTGCCCGGCAAGTTCAAGAGGTCCCGATAGCACTCCCTGCGAGACCCTGTTGGTTCCGCGGATCGACGCCTGACGTATGATCAACGGTGGTTCGGAGGTTTCGAGCTGGCGGACGACTTCATGAAAAGCTTTCAAACTGCCTGCCATATCCGCGCGCACGCCCACATAGGCTGCGCCATTGAACTCGGTCTGTGACGTGCCGCTGATTGACGCAATCGTCGCTCCCGATGAGCGCGCTATCGCATTGACCCGCTCCTGAAGCTTGGCCTGGATGGCGGGAAGGCTCTCGCCCTCAATGAATAGGGTACCAGCAGCAGGTCCCAAACTCGAGGTGCTCGCGTCGGCCAAGGGCCTGCGCGTAATGATCTCGTTCAGCCGAAAAAGCTCGACACGCATATCCGCGATGTCGTTGGCCTTGCTCGATAAAAAAGAGCCGAGGTAGACGACCGTGATGACAACGATGGTAGTCGCGAGACCCAGCATGCCCAGCGCCACGGAGCGCTGCACATAGCGTGGCGCATTCATCAAGGTGATCAACAACTCCGTCATGCAGGCTGCACCCGCAATCGGATCTCGAAGCGTTCGCCGGACTGACCGGGAATTCGCACGACCGGCGAGATGAAATTCGCCGCCGAAAAAAGCCCCGAAGCATCAAGCGTGGCGATAAGTGCTGCCGCTGACTGTGCCGCAAAACCGGTTATCGTCACAGCGTCTCCGTCGATCGCAATATCCGTGAGCCAGGCGTTATCGGGCAGAACCCGAGTCAGTTCCTCCCACACTCGGACGACTGGAACGGATTGCGCCTTGCCTTTCCGAGCCGCTTCAACGGCCGCGATGCTCTTCTGTTGCCGATCCAGGAGTGTTCGCACCTGGCGAGCTTCGGAGCGCTTGGCTTCCACCACGGTGATCAGCTCCTGCTGAGCTGCGGAATAACTGGAAAGGAGGTGGGCGTAGGTGGCACCGCTGGCGACAAGCACTAACGCAAACGCCGCGAGCAACCCGTTTCGCCAGTGTCGGATGTGATGGAAGGTCGGGTGAAGATGTTCGAGTACACGAGAGGGAAGCCAAATTACTTGGCCATCATCGACTATGCCCAGTTGATTGACCCGGGGCCGCATGGCGGCGATCTCGGCAAGTTTCGGATCAATCCTGTCCTTCTTTATGACGTAGAAGGAGGACACGGGATCAGGTTCCCGGTCCGGAGCGGGAAGGATGTAGACATCTGCAAGAGAAAAAGGCGTCTTCTCCGAAACCGTGGCACGAGCGACCTCCATCGATCGGTCGAAAGGGAGACGTTGCGTTGCCGCTTGGAACTTGAGTGCGGAACCGCCGTAGGTGGCAATTCCGATATCAGGCGCCTTTTGCCCGCTGGGCATCAGGGCTTTGTTTTGAATACCCGAGCCGTCATGGTCAAGCCCCTGCTCCCCTGGAGAGCCGCTCCCATGCAGTTTTCTTAGAACGCCAGACAATGCGTGTGGGCGAGAAATAACCTCGTCTCTCCACCAGCGGAAAAAATCTCTCAAGTCGCCACTGAAAGACACTGCGAATACCCTTGTTGGAAGTGGTCCCGAGGATAGCGCGCTACAGGCCAGCGTGCATGGGATTTGACTATTGTCCACAAGGATTCCGGTGCATCGCGGTCTGAGTTAACGAAAGCCGATTTTCTAAGGGGCTGCAAGGCAAGGGCTACGCAGCTGTTGAAATGGTCAATAACGGCTCCCACTCAAGAGGGGCGCTAACTAAGCCGAAAGAGAGAACGCCGCCGACGGATAAGACAGAGACAGAGTGCCCGTCCGGTTCAGTCCAGATGTGGAACCAATACAAAAAAAGGTTCTTCGAACGCATCGAATCTTTCAACAAAGTCCTTGGAGTATTCTATGCTTTTTTCAGCATAGTCTTGGCCCCCTTGATCTTCAAAATACCAATTTTCATATGTAGAAACATATTTTCCGTCAAAAAATATGTATACATCTCCTCCAGATACCGGGACTCCAATAAGGCTAAGCCGGTCTAGTGCATCTATTGCCTGACCCCGTGTTAAAGCCCAATTCCTTGTACCATAGTCCCCGAGCCAAATGCCTTGGCTTAGAATATCGACAATCGCGTTGTTCCACATCCTAAGCATTTCAGTCCCCTCTAAAGAAGCGATGATTGATCATACCATCGGGCTCCTTTATGAATTCGTAGGTCCCCGGCTTGCCATTGATTGCGCCGCGCACTTCCAACATATCTCTCGTCGTCCCATCTCTGCCGGTGATCGAGCGAACAGTTCCGGCACTTGCATTCTTTTCGATGAGACTAGGAAATCCGTGATAGACGTCAAGCTGCATTTGGTTGTTAACTTTCGTTGTATATTGGGTGCCGTTAAAGAAGGTCCCGGGGGCGGTTGGAGCCCTAACTGAAGGAGCCTCCATTTTCGCTGGAAGGCCACGTCCCGCTCCAATAAGCACATCTCCAAGCACATTTGCTCCTAGAGACTGCCCCATAGCTTGGCTTGGATTCGCGGCGGACACCGTCGGGAGCGCGTTCGTCCCTGTAGCCCAATTCACCAACCCTGCCACGCTGTTCCAGGCTCCGGCTGGCATGGAAGAGTACATTTCACCAAGATTGATGGGACCCCAATTACTTGGTCCTGTCTTGTCCCATTTGTCACGTTCATCAGCGCGCTCGATGGTGAGCGTAGCGTTGCGTTCTTCCTGTTTATCTACCTGTGACTGGGTGACGTCACTGCCACCGATGCCGTCCACAGGCCCGCCGGGATCATTTGCATCTGGTCCATAGCTATGCCCGTTCGGGTCACTCTTGTTGACTGGGTCGTTATCGGAATATGCGTATCGGTTTGTGCCGACGCCTTCCTTGGTGGGATCCCAGTCGTCGGGAGAGATGAAGCGTGCGTTGGCGGTTGAGGCGAACGGCGCGGCCAGCATGCTGCAGATGAAGAGCATGGTGAGGACGCGGGCAAGGAACGGCCGGACGAGAGAGCGCATCGAATGTTTCCGGGTGCGAGAGTTGGAACGGGGCGTGAAGGGCAGCTTTAATGGTGGCGAGCGGCCTTGTGTCGGCCGCTCGCCTGGGCGCTCTGACTACCTGCCGGATGCCGCTGGAGCCGTGCCGTTGGCGGATGTGGGAGATCCGGGTTTGGCGATGGCCGCCGGTTGAAGCCGGAGGATGGTCTTCGCCTGACGTTCGCCGTCCACGTCCATGTCGGCCTGGTCATCCTTTTCGAT
>NZ_JALBGW010000136.1:0-12542 GCF_023006485.1 Neorhizobium sp. BETTINA12A | reverse complement strand
GATCGCCTGGTCGAGCAGCGACAGGCCGTCACGCGCCGAACCTTCGGCCGCGCGCGCGACCATGGCGAGCGCTTCCGGCTCGGCCGGAATGCCTTCCTTTTCCAGGATCGAGGTGAACAGGTGAACCAGGTCCGCGGCGCTGATGCGGCGCAGGTCGAACCGCTGGCAGCGCGACAGCACGGTGATCGGAACCTTGCGGATTTCGGTCGTCGCGAAGATGAATTTCACGTGCTCCGGCGGCTCTTCGAGCGTCTTCAACAGGCCGTTGAAGGCCTGTGTCGAGAGCATGTGCACTTCGTCGATGATATAGACTTTGTAACGCGCCGAGACCGGACGGTAGCGCACCTGCTCGATGATCTCTCTTATATCGTCGATGCCGGTATGGGAGGCGGCGTCCATCTCGATCACGTCGACATGCCGGCCTTCCATGATCGCCTGGCAATGTTCGCCGGGGATGCGAAGGTCGATGGTCGGTTTGTCGATGTCTGGCGTCTTGTAGTTCAGCGCGCGGGCGAGGATGCGGGCGGTCGTCGTCTTGCCCACCCCACGAACGCCGGTCAGCATATAGGCCTGGGCGATGCGGCCGGTCTCGAACGCGTTGGTCAGCGTGCGGACCATCGGCTCCTGGCCGACCATCAGGTCCGAGAAATCCTTAGGTCGGTATTTGCGGGCGAGCACCCGGTATCCGCTACCTGTGGCGGGATTGGCGGCGGAAGTGCTTGAAGATGTTGGCCCGGTATCGCTCATTCAGTCCTGCCAGCCTGCGCGGGCCAATCCTGAGCACGGTCTTGACCGGGCCGGAAGCTGACCAAGATGGTAGTACAAGTAAAAGGGTGGGAGGCTGGCACGGCGACCCGTGCCTGGCTCGTTAGGGCTGCTTCCTTCCGGACCTGACCCGGTTGGCGAGTGGCTCGTCCACCACCAACCTCCCACCGTCCATATCGTCAATAACGCTTCCAAATGCAAGCCAACCCTGTAAAAAACTGCTATCGAACAGAAAAACAAGGGAGGAAAGTTTGAGCGAATTCGAACTGGACGCGAGGATAACCCGCGATTCCGATCTTGTGACGGTGCTGGGCCTCTGCCAGCTGCGTATCCAGAACGACCGCCGCTGGCCCTGGCTGGTCATGGTGCCGCAACGCGCAGGTATGACCGAGATCTTCGATCTCTCGCCCGCGGAACAGGCGCTGCTCTCGGTCGAGGTGAACAGGGTGGCAGCAGCCCTGAAGACGGTGACGGGCGCCACCAAGGTCAATGTCGGCGCACTCGGCAATATCGTCCGCCAGCTGCATGTTCATGTCATCGCCCGGTTCGAGGGCGACCCGAACTGGCCCGGCCCGATCTGGGGCTTCGGTCAGGCGGTGACCTACGAAGAGCAACAAAAGCAAGATTTTCTCAACAAACTGGTTGAAGCCCTTTCATGACAGCGAACCTTTTCGACACCGACGCACCCCATCCCGAACCGAGCAAGCTGACGGCCTTTTCCGGCAACAAGCTGGACCGCCGCGCCGAATACCGTGAGGACGATTGCGTCGAGAAGGCGCTTGCCGTGGAAGGCGCCCATATCCTCGCCTTCACCGGCAGCCGGCTGATCCTGAAGCACGACAGCCAGATCCTCGACCCGCTGTTTTCGCCCTACGAGCTCGCGGAACTCACGCCGGATTTCGACAACGCCGTGCTGCTCGGCTATCGCGAGACCGGCGAACCGCGCATCGCCGTGCCGATGCTGATCCCGGCGGAGGAACTGGCAAGCCACTACAAGCCGACCGAGGCCCGGGCGCTCTTTCGCGACCAGCTCATCGAAGGCGAGCTGCAGGGCGAGGTGGCGCAGGCCGTTGCACTGCTCAACTGGAATGCCGCCAACAAATTCTGCGGCAAATGCGGCTCGCCGACCGAAACCAGGATCGGCGGTTACAAGCGCATCTGCACCCAGTGCCAGCACATGACCTTCCCGCGCACGGATCCGGTGGTGATCATGCTCACCGTCGATATCGAGCGAGACCGCTGCCTGCTCGGCCGCAGCCACCATTTTCAGGAGGGCATGTACTCGTGCCTCGCCGGTTTCGTCGAGCCAGGTGAAACGATCGAAGACGCGGTGCGCCGCGAGACGTTCGAGGAATCCGGCATCGAGACCGGCCGGGTCCGCTATCACGCCTCGCAGCCCTGGCCGATGCCGCATTCACTAATGATCGGCTGTTACGCCGAGGCAAAATCCACCGAGATCAAGATCGATCCGCAGGAAATGGCCGATGTCCGCTGGTTCGAGCGGGCCGAGGCCGAGGCCATGCTCGATGCCGGCCCGGACGCTCCGGTTTTCGCGCCGGTCAAGGGGGCGATCGCCCATCGCCTTCTGCGCGACTGGATCGAATGGGAGCGCTGAGCCGGTGACGGTGGCGCGCTCCGAGCGCCTGCTGGCTCTTCTCCAGACGCTCCGGCGCTACCGCCAGCCCGTCAGCGGCGCCAAGCTCGCCGCCGAGACCGGCGTCAGTCTGCGCACGCTCTATCGCGATATCGCCAGCCTCCAGGCTCAAGGCGCCTTCATCGAAGGCGAGGCGGGTCTCGGCTACGTGCTGCGGCCCGGTTTCATGCTGCCGCCGATGATGTTTTCGGAAGAAGAGATCGAGGCGCTGGTGCTCGGCTCCCGCTGGGTCGCAAAGACTGCCGATCCGCGGCTGGCCGTCGGCGCGGTTGATGCGCTCGCCAAGATCGCCGCCGTCCTGCCGCCGGATCTCAGGCAGGAACTGGACAGTTCGACGCTGCTTGTCGGAGCGCCGCGGCGAGGTGAGGACAGGGCCGATCTCGGACTGATCCGAAAGGCAATCCGCGCCGAGCATATCCTTGAACTCGCATATGAAGATGAAAAGGGGGCTCTGACCCATCGAAAAGTCTGGCCATTCGCCCTCGGCTTCTTCGACAGCGTCAGGGTGATGGTTGCCTGGTGTGAACTCAGGCAGGATTTCCGGCATTTCCGTGCCGACCGCATTTCCTCTGCGGTTTGGACGGAAACGCGTTATCCGCGCCGCCGGCCGGTCTTGCTCAAGGAGTGGCGAGAGGCTGAAGGAATTCCGCCCCAGCCATGAACGCTACTGCCATTATCTGACAGTAGGCTGCGATAATCTCCGGTCAGTCCCAACCAGGAGCAATTCCCGGCAGAGGGAATTGCGTCACAAGGAGAACTGACATGGTCCACCCCGATTTTACCATCCTCTTCGTCGACAATCCGCTGACCAGCGCGGATTTTTACCAGGCCCTCTTCGGCGTCGAACCCGTGGAAAAGTCCCCGACCTTTGCCCTCTTCGTGTTGAACACCGGCATGAAGCTCGGCCTGTGGTCACGCCACACGGCTGAACCGTCGGTGAAGGGCGAGTGCGGCGGCGGCTCGGAAATCTGCTTCCGGCACGGTGATGCCGCCGGCGTCGACAAGGCTTATGCCGAGTGGTCGGGCCGCGGCCTGCGCGTGCTGCAGACGCCTGTGGAGATGGACTTCGGCTACACGTTCGTGGTGGCCGACCCGGACGGGCATAGGCTGCGGGCCTATGCGATGAGCGCGGTGTAAGCGCGAAAGGCGGCGGTGGGCGTGGCACCCCCCTCTGCCCTGCCGGGCATCTCCCCCTCAAGGGGGGAGATCACAAGCGGCACGACCGTTGCTTCCAGATAGGCATCATGCAGCCAGATAACGCAGAATGGGACGTGGATAGGAAGCGGTGAGCAAGCCCCCAGCCGATCTCCCCACCTGAGGGGGAGATGCCCGGCAGGGCAGAGGGGGGCTTGCTTAGGCAAATCAGTCACTTGGGAAACAAAAGCATAAAAATACACCCTCGCTCATCCCCACCCCTCGACCCCGTGCCTACAATCCACCCGTCCCGTTTCGGCTACACCGGCCCGCATGACCGGCGAGACGGGACCGGTGCCTTGATGATCTGCCGTCATGCAGGTGGGTCGCCAGGGGCTGCGCAGAAAATGGTCTCCCTCTCGCCCTGAGGCGGGGCGTGCGTGTGTCGCACACAACCCGGTATGGCATTCCGCAAGGACGCAAGACCATACCGCCGCAGAGGGACCGGAGTTGCGCGGAAAAATACACCGAACGGGGCACGTCGCGTGTCATTATTAAATTTCAATTCGAGGCACACGACGTGTCCCGGCCGAACTGAAAACCGCAAAACACCAAGGGGTTATTATGCCCAGCTGTCAGCTTCCAGGCCGATTGCATCTCCTCCGGCATGGTGCACTCCCGGCACTTCGCTTTTGCTCAGCGCGTTCGAGGCTCAAAACGCTCCACCGGAGCGTTTTGCCGGCTAAACGCCGTCGCCCCTCACCCCTTCTGCAGCGCGCCCCGCATCGGGTGGCCCTTATAGGTGCCGAGAACCCGCACCTTTTCCGAAAAGAACCGCAGCTCTTCCAGCGCCCGGCGCACCGGGGCGTCGTCCGGGTGGCCTTCGATATCCGCATAGAACTGAGTTGCCACGAACTTGCCGCCGAGCTGGTAGCTTTCGAGCTTGGTCATGTTGATGCCGTTGGTCGCAAAGCCGCCCATTGCCTTGTAGAGCGCAGCCGGGATGTTGCGGACGTTGAATACGAAAGTGGTGACCAGCACCTCGTCTGGATCGTTCCGCTGCACCCATTTTTCGTCGCGGGAGAGCACCACGAAACGGGTGACGTTGTCGTCCCGGTCCTCGACATTCTCCGCCAGGATCTCAAGCCCGTAAAGATCGGCCGCAAGCCGCGGTGCGAGCGCCGCCATCGTGCGGTCGCCCTTTTCGGCCACCATCTTGGCCGAACCCGCCGTGTCGCCGGCAACGACGGCCTTCCAGCCGTTCGAGCGGATGATCTTGCGGCACTGGCCGAGCGCATGGATATGGCTGTGGACGGTGCGGATTTCCTCGCGGGTCACGCCGGGCAGCACCATCAGCTGGAAGCGGATCGGCATGAAATATTCGCCGATGATATGCAGCCGCGATTCCGGCAGCAGGTGATGAATATCGGCGACGCGGCCGGCGATCGTGTTCTCGATCGGGATCATCGCCAGGTCCGCATCGCCGTTTTCGAGCGCTTGGAAGGCGTCCTCGAACGTCGGGCAGGGAAGCGGTTCCATGGTCGGGAACATGTCGCGGCAGGCCATGTCGGAATTGGCGCCGAAATCGCCCTGGAAGGCGATGCGATTCGTAAGTGCATTCATGGGATTATCCGTTACGAGGAGGCACGGGCGAACAGGATCGCACGGGCCTTTTCAAGGTCGGCGGGAGTATCGACGCCTAATGGAACCGAGTCAACGATCTCGGCATCGATGCGCATCCCGGCTTCGAGCGCCCGAAGCTGCTCCAACGATTCGCGCCTTTCGAGCACGGAAGGGCCGAGCGACACGAATTTTTCGAGCGCCGCGCGGCGATAGGCGTAGAGCCCGATATGATGATAGAGCGGGCCGTTCCCGTAAGGCGCGGTGGCGCGGGTAAAATAGAGCGCCTTCAGCCGCGTCGCCGACAGCGGCGAACCGACGATCTTCACCACGTTCGGATTGGTCTTCTCGTGTTCGTCGGTGATTACGACGGTCAACGTCGCGATATCGGTCGACGGATTGTCGAGCGGCCTCAGCGAAGCGCGCACCGCTTCCGGCTCGATCGTCGGCAGGTCGCCCTGGACGTTGATCACGAAGTCCATCTGCGCGTGCGGATCGGCCTTCTGGACGGCCTCGAAAATCCGGTCCGAACCGCTCTGATGGTCTTGCCTGGTCATCACCACGTCGAAGCCGGCGGCGGCCACGGCGTCGTAGACATCCTGGTGGTCGACGGCGACGATGATTCGCCCGACCTGCGCTTCCCCGGCTCGTTTTGCTACCTGCACGATCATCGGCAGGCCGGCAATATCAGCCAGAGGTTTCCCCGGCAGGCGTGTCGAGGCCATTCGTGCCGGGATCAACACCAGCGTCCGGTCAAAAGCCGAATTCTTCATGGAAAGACCCTTCTATTCCCGCGTAAACAGTGTCAAAAAGTCTCACGCGCGGAACGATAATCGTGTTGCAACAACCATGCAAAAGACATAGGTTCCGCGCGATTTCAAGATGGTCCGCTTTCTCATGAGGCGGTTGCGAAGGAGCATTTGCGGATGAACCCCAATGTCAACATGGCGGCAGGCGCCCTGCTTGCTACTGTTTTCGTCATGATGTCGGTGTCCATTGCCTCGGAAGGGATTTTCCATTCGGAGGTACCCGAGAAGGCAGGTTTTGCCATCATCGCCGCCGAAGAGCCCGCAGCCGGTGAAGCCGCGGCACCCGCTGCCGCCGCCGTTCCGATCGCGCAGCTTCTGGTGAAGGCCGACGCCAAGGCCGGCGAAGCCACATTCAAGAAGTGTCAGAGCTGTCATTCCGGCGAGAAGGGCGGACCGAACAAGGTCGGCCCGGATCTCTGGGGCGTTGTCAATCGCCCGGTCGGCGAACATGAAGGTTTCGCTTATTCGGCCGGAATGAAGGAATTCTCCAAGGGTGGTGCGGAGCACTGGACCTTCGACAATCTCAACCATTTCCTCACCGCTCCGAAGGCCTTCGTGAAGGGCACGGCGATGGGCTTTGCCGGTATCAAGAACGATTCCGAACGCGCCAACCTGATCGCTTATCTGCGCACGCTGGCTGATTCGCCGGTTCCGCTCCCGGACCCGAACGCCGCACCGGCGCCCGCCACCAACTGATCGGCGGCTTTTTAGAGTTTCCAAATGAAAATGCCCGGCGTCAGTCGGGCATTTTCATTTCCAGCAGTCGATCCGGCGCGGCAACTCAGCCGAGAAGCCAGGCCCAGAAGCCGACGGTGAAGACCCCGAATGCGGTGGTCATGCTGATCACCGATGCTGCAAGGCTATGTCCCGAACGGAATCGCTGGGCGATCAGCCAGGCATTGATGCCGGTCGGAACCGACGCGGTCAGCACCAGCGCCGTCGCCCAGTCCTTGGGCAAGGCAAACAGATGGCTCATCAGGAAGACGAGTGTCGGCAGCAGTATCAGCTTCAGCACCGCCGCGGTGCCCGAAAGCCCGATATCGCCCCGGATCGGATATCGCGTCAGAGCCATGCCGATCGATATCAGGGCGACCGGACTTGCCGCGGCGGAAATCTGATCGATGACGATGGCGATCGCCGATGGGAAATGCAGGCCGAGGAAGTTGAAGGCGACGCCGATGAGAAGCGCAATCACCAGGGGATTGCGGGCAAGGTTGGAGCCCACCTGCTTGAGGACCGCAGCAATGCCGCGCTTTTCGCCGCCGTCGACCTTGGCGGCCGCACCCTCCATCAGGATCGTGCCGGCCACCATCATCAGCGGCAGGTGGATCGCAAGCAGGATCGAGATCGCCACCAGTCCGTCCTTGCCGACCACATGCGCGACCAGCGGCAGGCCGATGAAGACGTTGTTGGCAAACGAGCCGGACATGCCGGCGATCACGCCGATCTTCGCATCCCGGCCGAAAACGCGGGTGGTGAGGACATGACCGATCGCCCAGGTCATGGCGACACCGAGAAAATAGACGGTCCACAGTCGGAACGGCGAGGCGCCTTCGAAATGTGCATCCGCCAGCGTCCGGAAGATCAGCATCGGCACGGCGACCTTGAAGACGAATTCGCCGAGCGCGTCGCCGGTCTCCTCCTTCAATATCCCGGTTTTCGCCGCCATCCAGCCGATCAGGATCAGGATGAAGAGGGGCACGACATTCAGGAACACGGAGGACAAGAGGCAGGCTTTCTGTGGGGACGGGTTTATGCGTCTAACCCATGTCGCGGCTTGCCACAAATGCGTTGATGTAGAAAAGCCGCTTGAAAGCGAGGCGTGGCGATCGGCGCCGAACAAAAAAGCGGGGCAATCCCCGCTTTCCCTCCTGGTCTCGTCCAGGACATCCGATGGTCGGCCGCCAGTTCATCCGTGGTCGGCAACACAACCGGATCGCCAATTCTATAATCTGTGATCGTGACACCAGAGTGACGGCCCAAAATGCCCTGGATAGCCGGCATCGCGGTTATTTTCCCTTCCAATCAGTGGAAAACCCGAATACCGATTTTCGCGACAAACTGTTTCCCAAGAGGATCAAGACCGGATGCCCAAGTTCGACGTGCTCACCATCGGCAATGCCATCGTGGATATTCTCGCCCGCTGCGACGACGATTTCCTGAGCGAGAATGCGATCACCAAGGGTGCGATGAACCTGATCGATGCCGAACGCGCCGAACTCCTCTATTCGAAGATGGGCCCGGCTGTGGAAGCGTCCGGCGGGTCGGCGGGCAACACGGCGGCCGGCATTGCCGGTTTCGGAGGCAAGGCGGCCTATTTCGGCAAGGTTGCGGAAGACCAGCTCGGCAACATCTTCCAGCACGACATCCGCGCCCAGGGCGTTCATTATCGGACCAGGCCGGAAGGCACCAATCCGCCGACCGCCCGCTCGATGATCTTCGTGACGCCGGATGGCGAGCGTTCGATGAACACCTATCTCGGTGCCTGCGTCGATCTCGGCCCGGAACATGTGGAAGAGGACGTCGTCGCCGAAGCCAAGGTCACCTATTTCGAAGGTTACCTCTGGGATCCGCCGCGCGCCAAGGAAGCGATCCGCGAATCGGCCCGCATCGCCCATGAGCATGGCCGGGAAGTGTCGATGACGCTGTCCGACCCCTTCTGCGTCGGCCGCTACCGCGCCGAGTTCCTCGACCTGATGCGCTCCGGCACCGTCGACATCGTGTTTGCCAACAAACAGGAAGCGCTGTCGCTCTACGAGACCGAGGATTTCGAACTGGCGCTGAAGAAGATCTCGCAGGATTGCAAGCTGGCGGCGGTGACGCTCAGCGAGGAAGGCGCGATCATCGTTCGCGGCGACGAACGCGTGAAGGTCGCGGCCTATCCGATCAGGGAACTGGTCGATACGACCGGCGCCGGCGATCTGTTCGCGGCCGGTTTCCTGTTCGGTTACACCCAGGATCGTTCGCTGGAGGATTGCGGCAAGCTCGGCTGCCTGGCGGCTGCCATCTGCATCCAGCAGATCGGCCCGCGCCCGATGGCGTCGCTCACCGAAGCTGCGGCGCGCGAAGGCCTCATCTGAGGCCTCGCAGGAAAAATCTTACTTGAACGCTTCGCCCGGATAAGCGCCCCAGACTTCGGCCTGGGCGACCCAGCCCTCGGAGCCGTTGGTCTCGACCCGGCACCAGTCGCCGTTGCATTCCTTGATCTGCAGCACGACGCCCGGCTCCAGCTTGGCGAGGATGGCGGCGGTGCCTTGCGGGTCGCGGCGCATGTTGACGTAGATATCCTTGCCCTTGCCACGCATCCACGGAGCGGCCACCGCAGTCCGCTCGCCTGAAAGCAGGGCCTGGTTCACCCAGCCCTCGGTGCCCTCGGCATCGCGAACCCGCCGCCAGTTTTCGTACTCCTGGATGATTTCCATCGGCGTGCCGGACTTCATATACATCCAGGACACCGCATAGTCTGTGCTCGGACCGATGCGGATATTGACCTTCCTCGACTTGAGGCTGACGAAACGCGGCAGCGGCAGGCCGCTCGGGCCTTTTGCCGCGCCCTGCGCAAAACTCGGGGCGGTTGCAGAAAGGGAGGCGACAAGCCCGAAGGAAAGAGCGATGAAGGAAGAGAGAATGGCGCGACGCATGTGTTTGGTTCCGGCTGAGCGATCTCGGGCTTTCGGGAACCTCGCGAGGTTTTGTTTGTCTTCGCTGACGGGTCTGGTAGAAAACGCCCTGGATGAACTGAATATCGCGCGACTTGGTTAAGGACCTCCTAAAGCAGGCCGCCCGAAAGCGGGTACCGGTTTCGGGATAACGACAAGCGTCGAACAAAAGCTTGAAGCACGAAACCCGGATACGTTCAGGTTTCGCGCTTCAGGGCGTCAGGCAGAGAGTTTCATGACGGCGAAGAAGAAACCCAAGGTCTATATCACCCGTAAGCTGCCGGATGCGGTGGAAACCCGCATGCGCGAGCTGTTCGAGGCCGAGCTCAATATCGACGACGCGCCCCGTACCCGCGACGAGCTGGCGGCGGCGATGAAATCGGCCGACGTGCTGGTGCCGACGGTGACCGACCGTATCGACGAGGCGCTGATCGAAGAGGCCGGCCCGCAGCTGAAGCTGATCGCCAGCTTCTCCAACGGCTTCGACCATATCGATGTCGATGCGGCCGCCAGGAAAGGCATCACCGTCACCAATACGCCGAACGTGCTGACCGAGGACACGGCCGACATGACCGTGGCGCTGATCCTTGCCGTCAACCGGCGGCTCGCGGAGGGCTCGCGCATCCTCACCGACAAGCCGGGCGAGTGGACCGGCTGGAGCCCCACCTGGATGCTCGGCCGACGGATCTGGGGCAAGCGTATCGGCATCGTCGGCATGGGCCGCATCGGCACCGCCGTCGCCCGCCGTGCCAAGGCTTTCGGCCTGTCGATCCACTATCACAACCGCAAGCGCGTCAGCCCGGCGACCGAAGAGGAGCTCGAGGCGACCTATTGGGACAGCCTCGACCAGATGCTCGCCCGCGTCGATATCGTCTCGGTCAATTGTCCCTCGACGCCGGCGACCTTCCATCTTCTGTCGGCACGACGGCTCGCGCTGATGCAGCCGAGTTCGATCATCGTCAACACTGCCCGCGGTGACATCATCGACGAGGCGGCGATGATCCAGCTTTTGCGCGACAACAAGATCGCCGGCGCCGGCCTGGACGTCTACCAGAACGAGCCGGCGGTGAACCCGAAACTGGTCAAGCTGGCTCATCAGGGCCGCGTCGTGCTGCTGCCGCATATGGGCTCTGCGACGATCGAGGGCCGGATCGACATGGGCGACAAGGTGATCATCAACATCCGCACCTTCTTCGACGGCCACCGCCCGCCGAACCGGGTGCTCCCGGGCCGCAACTGATCAGTCGAGACGCTTCTGCATCTCGATCGAGGTGGTGCGGGTGAAGCCAGGATGGGCGTTTTCCGCCGTCCTGGCGAAACCCCATCTTGCGAAGGTCGCATGATTGTCGGTGAGCTCGATGCGGGTTTCGAGCCGCAGGGCGGGCAAGCCTTTTTCCCGAGCAATCCCTTCCGCGACGGTCAACAACCGGCGGCCGATGCCCTTGCCTTGGCTCGCCGGGGCGATGGCGAGCTTGCCGATATAGAGGAAGCCAGGCTCCGGTTTGCAGAAGACGCAGCCGGTCAGCCTGCCGCTCTCGATTGCCGCAAACGCGATCTCGTCGCGAGCCTTCTGGGCGAGCGACGCCAGCGTCAGCCGATGTGCCGAGGAGGGCGGATCGACGATGTCGTCCATATAGGCGAACGAGGAGAGGATAAGCGCCAGCAGCTCGTCCCAGCGTCCGAAATCCTCGTCTATGCGGGCAATCTCGATTACTGGCTCAATCGCTGGCGGCTCGATCACTCGGCGGCTGCCTTGGCCGTGCGGCGCTTGTATTTGATCGTGTCGAAACGGGCCGACAGCGAATCGTAGAGCATCAGCCGTCCCACCAGCGGTTCGCCGATGCCGGTGACAAGCTTGATCGCCTCCATCGCCATCAGCGTGCCGATGACCCCCGTCAGTGCACCCACGACGCCGGTCTCGGCGCAGGAGGGGATCAGCCCCGCTGGCGGCTTTTCCGGAAACAGATCGCGATAGCCGGGGTTGAGAACGCCGTCCGGCCCCGTCTCATAGGGTTTCATCACCGTCACCGACCCGTCGAACCGGCCGACCGCGCCTGTCACCAGCGGTATCCGCGTGAGTTCCGCGGCATCGGCCGCTGCGTAGCGGGTATCGAAATTGTCGGATCCGTCGATCAGCAGGTCGAAAAGGGCGAGCTTGCGTGCCGCCCATTCGGCGGAAAAACGCTCCTCGAAATCGACGACCCGGACATGCGGATTGAGACGGGCGATCGCCTCGCGGGCACTCCTCGTCTTCAGCTCGCCGATCGTGCCGGTATCGTGGATGACCTGCCGCTGCAGGTTGGAAAGGGAAACCAGGTCGTCATCGATGATCCCCAGCGTACCGATGCCGGCCGCCGCCAGATATTCGAGGATAGGCGCGCCGAGCCCGCCGGCGCCGATCACCAGCACGCGGGCATTCTTCATCCTCTGCTGCCCCGTGCCGCCGATTTCCGGCAGCAGGATATGACGGCGGTACCGCTCGATCTCGTCTTGGCTCAATTTTTCCGGGGTCAGGCTCTCCATCATGCAATCATATCACCGGCTGCCAAGTCGCGTAAGGTGGATTTCAAACGCTGATGCCGCCATGGGCGACGGTAAAGAACTGTGCCCGGTCGGCCAGCGCGGAAAACATTGCCCGATCGGTGCCGGTCATGAAGGACTGGCCGCCGAGGCCGTGGACGAGATCGAAAAGAGCCGCCCTCCGGCCTTCGTCGAGATGGGCGGCGATCTCGTCGAGCAGCAGGATCGGCGCGTAACCGGTCATGTCGGCGGTGAGACGCGCATGGGCGAGCACGAGGCCGATCAGCAGGGCCTTCTGCTCGCCGGTCGAGCATCGCTCGGCCTCCATGTCCTTCTCGCGGTGGCGCACCAGCAGGTCGGAGCGGTGCGGCCCATCGAGCG
>NZ_JALBGW010000135.1:0-12579 GCF_023006485.1 Neorhizobium sp. BETTINA12A | reverse complement strand
CATCGGAACCCGGCAATCTCTATGCCTCGCTGCTGCTGATCGATCCTGCACCGCCGGAGAGGGTGGGCTCTTTGCCGCTCGCGGTCGCCGTCGCGGTCCATGCCGCCGTCAGGTCGGTTCTGCCGCCGGGCGGCGAGCCACTCGACGTCAAATGGCCGAACGATATCCTCATCGGCCGCAAGAAGACCTGTGGTATTCTGCTGGAGGGTGAGGGGCTGCCGGATGGCCGCCGCGCGCTCGTCATCGGCATCGGCATCAACATCCGCCATATGCCCGACAGTGCGGCTTACGCGGTGACCCGGCTTGCCGACCATGGCGCCAACATCTCGCCAGAGGAACTTTTCGCGCATCTTTTCAGGGAGATGGCACAGGTTCTGGAATCCTGGGATGAGGGCCGAGGCACGCCCGAAATCAGCCGGCGCTGGCGCGAGGTCGCCTGCGGCATCGGCGAAAAAATCACCGTGAACCTGCCGGATCGCTCGCTTGTTGGCACATTCGCAGGTATCGATGACAAAGGATTTTTGCTGCTCGACACCGGATTGGGCGCGCTGACGTCGATCGCCGCCGGTGATGTATTTTTTCAAGGAATGGAATAGACAAAGAAAATGGCAAACCAAGAAGAACTGGTGTTTCTGCCGCTTGGCGGCGTCGGCGAGATCGGCATGAACCTCGCCCTCTACGGCTATGGAACGCCGGAGAAGCGCCAGTGGATCATGGTCGATTGCGGCGTGACTTTTCCGGGACCGGACCTGCCGGGCGTCGATCTCGTGCTGCCGGATATCCGCTTCCTCGCCAGCCAGCGCAGCCATCTCAAGGCGATGATCATCACCCATGCGCACGAGGACCACTACGGCGCGATGAACGATCTGTGGCCGGGCCTCAACGTGCCCGTCTATGCCTCGCCGTTCACCGCCGGCATGCTGGAGGCGAAACGCAACTACGAAGGTTCGCGCGCCGAAATCCCGGTGACGATCTTCAAGGCCGGCGACCGCATCAATATCGGCCCGTTCGAGATCGAGGCGGTCGGCGTCAACCATTCGATCCCGGAGCCGATGTCGCTGGTCATCCGCACCCCGCTCGGCAATGTCGTCCATACCGGCGACTGGAAGATCGATCATGCGCCGTCGCTCGGGCCGTTCACCGACGAGGCGCGCTTCCGCAAGATCGGTGACGAAGGCGTGCTGGCGCTGATGTGCGACAGCACCAATTCCATGCGCGAAGGCGTTTCGCCGTCCGAGGAGGAAGTCTCCGAAGGCCTGCGCCAGATCATCGAGGCGGCCGAGGGCAGAGTAGCGATCACCACTTTCTCGTCGAATGTCGGCCGCATCCGCTCGATCGCCCAGGCCGCAGACGCCGCCGGCCGCGAAGTCCTTTTGCTCGGCTCCTCGCTGAAGCGCGTCGTCGGCGTCGCCCGCGACATCGGCATCATGGAGGGCCTGAAGCCCTTCATCGCCGAGGACGAATACGGTTATATCCCGCGCGACAAGATCGTGGTGATCCTGACCGGCAGCCAGGGCGAACCGCGCGCGGCCCTTGCCAAGATCGCCCGCGACGAGATGCGCCATGTGGCGCTGACGTCAGGCGATACGGTGGTCTTTTCCTCGCGCACCATTCCCGGCAACGAAAAGGCGATCATCGAGATCAAGAACGGCCTGATCGAGCAGGGGATCAAGATCGTCACCGACAGCGACGCGCTCGTCCACGTCTCCGGCCACCCGCGCCGCAGCGAACTGGTGCAGATGTACCAATGGACCCGTCCGCAGATCCTCGTGCCCGTTCACGGCGAGGCCGCGCATCTGACGGCCCAGGCCGAGCTCGGCGCATCCGCCGGCATCAAGACCATTCCGCGGGTCCGCAACGGCAATATCCTGCGCCTTGCGCCTGGCCCGGCCGAGGTCATCGGCGATGCGCCGCATGGCCGCATCTTCAAGGACGGCAAGCTGATCGGCGATTTCGAGGAAATGGGCATCGGCGACCGCCGAAAGCTCTCTTTCGTCGGCCATGTCTCCGTCAACGTCCTGCTCGACACCCGTTATGACTTCGTAACCGATCCCGATCTCATCGCCTTCGGTCTGCCGGAATTCGACGACGAGGGCGAGGACATGGAGGATACGCTTTATGACGCCGTGCTCGGCGCCGTCGAAAGCATCCCGCGCGCGCGCCGCAAGGATCTCGACATGGTCCGCGAGGCGATCCGCCGCGCCGTCCGCTCCACCGCCAACGAGGCCTGGGGCAAGAAGCCGATCGTGACGGTGTTCGTTACGCGTCTCTGAGGGGACGGAGAGGTCGCGGCGACTTTGGAATAGCGACAGGGCCGCGGGTCGATCTCCCCCCTTGAGGGGGAGATGCCCGGCAGGGCAGAGGGGGGTATTGCCGGGGCAATTCGGCAGCCTTTTCCCTTCGCCGCAGCCCACACTCGGGAGGACGGAAACATGCTCGGACGCGTCAATCACATCGCCATCGCCGTGCCGGATCTTGGCATCGCGACCACGATGTATCGCGATACGCTCGGCGCCCGCGTCTCCCAGGTCCAGGCCTTGCCGGAGCATGGCGTCACTGTGGTCTTCGTCGAGCTCCCCAACACCAAGGTGGAACTGCTCGAACCGCTCGGCCCCGAGTCGCCGATTGCGGCTTTCCTGGAGAAAAATCCCTCCGGCGGCATGCACCATATCTGCTACGAGGTGGACGATATCGTCGCTGCGCGTGACACGTTGAAGGCGGCCGGCGCGCGGGTGCTCGGAGATGGCAATCCGAAGACCGGAGCCCATGGAAAACCTGTGCTTTTCCTGCATCCGAAGGACTTCAACGGCACCTTGATCGAGCTCGAACAGGTATGATTCCCACAGCTGTGACATCACGCCGGGGTCTCTCGGTTTGAGCTTGCCTGCCTTTCAGCCTATAAGGGCGCCAATTCTTCGAACCGGAATCGAGTCGAAATCATGCCTCTTTTGACGGTCGCGGCCATCTATTTCATCATCTGGTGGACCGTGCTCTTCATCGTCCTTCCGCTTGGTTATCGCACCCAGCAGGAAGACGGTGAGGTGACCATAGGGACTGTGGAAAGCGCTCCCGCCCGGTTTCGCGGCGGCCGCGTCGTGCTGCTGACGACGGTGATCTCGACACTGCTCTATGTGGGCTACTACGTCGCATCCGCTTATTTCGGCGTCGGCATCGGCGACATTCCGGTGATCGTCCCGACCTTCGAATAGGTGGACGAGTAGGCGGCAGAATAAGGCGGATCGTCGGGAGCCCGTCATTTCCCTGTCATGATTTGCAGGCATAGGAAGCGGCGACGAAGGCATTCGCGCTTTATTCGTTCCGGGTGACGAGAAAGCAAAAAAAAACAAGGCGGTTAAGCCTTGTTTTCAAGTTTCGCGTGATCCTTAACCGTTACCGGGGCTGCGACAAGCGCGCCTAAGATCTGATCCTCCCAAGACTTGACCGCGAAATGACAAGAATTTGAACTCCTTGCCTCTTTTGTGAGCTGAACCTAGCTCAAAGGATGTGCTTTGTCATCCGCTTTTTTGTATTTTTGCTACACTTCGATAAAATTTTTTAGTTGACAAAAATGTCGCGCGCTTGCCACGAAATTTCCGCTTTTGCCGGGTCTGGAGGTGTCGGCGCAGATTCGTGAACAACGTGCGATTCATGCTGGGGCGGGTTCCCTTGGAGCCTCGGAACGGCTATGTACCCTCCCAATATTGTTGAAGAAAACGGCCGATTCCTCGCGTGGTGGGGATAGGCCGGCAACCTCGGAAATCGCGATGCGCCTGTCCCGCTATTTTATGCCCATCCTGAAGGAAAACCCCAAGGAAGCGGAAATCGCGTCCCACCGGCTGATGCTGCGTGCCGGCATGATCCGCCAGCAGAGCCAAGGCATCTATTCCTGGCTGCCGCTCGGCAAGCGCGTGCTCGACAAGGTCAATGCCATCATCCGCGAGGAGCAGAATCGCGCCGGCGCCATCGAGGTGCTGATGCCGACGCTGCAATCCGCCGAACTCTGGCAGGAAAGCGGCCGCTACGACGCCTATGGCAAGGAAATGCTGCGCATCAAGGACCGCCAGGAGCGGCCGATGCTCTACGGCCCCACCAACGAGGAAATGATCACGGATATCTTCCGGTCCTACGTCAAATCCTACAAGAACCTGCCGCTCAACCTTTATCACATCCAGCTGAAGTTCCGTGACGAGATCCGTCCGCGCTTCGGCACCATGCGCTCGCGCGAATTCCTGATGAAGGACGCCTATTCCTTCGATCTGACCAAGGAAGACGCCGAGCATTCCTATCGCAAGATGTTCACCGCCTATCTGCGCACCTTCTCGAGACTGGGCCTGCGCGCCATTCCGATGCGCGCCGATACCGGCCCGATCGGCGGCAACCTGTCCCACGAATTCATCATCCTGGCCGAGACCGGCGAGTCGGAAGTGTTTTCGCACAAGGATTTCGTCAATTTCGACATCCCCGGCACGGACACCAATTTCGACAATGTCGAGGCCATGCAGGCGGTCTTCGACAAGTGGACGTCGGTTTACGCCGCTACCTCGGAAATGCACGACGAGAAGGCGTTCAACGCCATCCCCGAGACCGATCGTCTTTCCGCCCGCGGCATCGAGGTCGGCCATATCTTCTATTTCGGCACCAAATATTCCGAGCCGATGGGCGCCAAGGTGCAGGGACCGGACGGCAAGGAACACCCTGTCCACATGGGTTCCTACGGCATCGGCCCGACACGCCTTGTTCCCGCCATCATCGAAGCATCGCATGACGACAACGGAATCATCTGGCCGGCATCGGTCGCGCCGTTCGACGTCGTGGTCATCAACATGAAGCCCGGCGACGAGGCCTGCGACCGTATCTGCGAAACGCTCTATGGCGGACTCGCAACCGTCGGCAAGGACGTGCTCTACGACGATACGGATGAGCGCGCCGGCACCAAGTTCGCGACCGCCGACCTGATCGGCGTGCCGGTCCAGGTGATTGTCGGACCCCGCTCCGCCGCGTCAGGCGAAGTGGAGGTCAAGGACCGCAAGACCGGTGAGCGCGAAACGCTGACCGTCGAAGCGGCCATGAACAGGCTCGCCGGCCGATAAGCCGGCAGGCGTATCACGGCGGATTTCCCGCCTTCGGCAGGTTGAGGAAATGGCATGGCGAGTGTCGCGGCGAATGGTGAAGCGGTAAAGGCGGGTGGTTCGCCTGCGGCCGGTCCTTTCTCGGCCTTCGAGCGGATGGTCGCCTGGCGTTACCTGCGCTCGCGCCGCCGCGAGGCCTTCATCTCGGTCATCGCCGGTTTTTCCTTCATCGGCATCATGCTCGGCGTCGCGACGCTGATCATCGTCATGGCCGTGATGAACGGGTTCCGCACCGAACTCATCTCGCGCATCCTCGGCATCAACGGTCACATGATCGTCCAGCCGATCGACGGACCGCTCACCGACTACGCCGAGCTCACTCAGAAATTTGCGGCCGTGCCGGGTGTGCGGATGGCGCTGCCGCTGGTCGAAGGCCAGACGCTGGCATCGGGCCGCGGCGGCGCGGGTTCCGGCGCGTTGGTGCGCGGCGTTCGCCCGGAAGATCTCGAAAAACTGTCCGAAGTCGCCGGCAACGTCAAATCGGGCAACATGGTCGGCTTTGCTTCGGGGCAGGGCGTACTGGTCGGCTCCCGGCTCGCCGCCCAACTCGGCCTCTCCGCTGGTGACCAGATCACGCTGATCTCGCCGGAAGGCGACGTGACGCCGATGGGCGTCAATCCACGCGTCAAATCCTATCCGGTCTCCGGCATTTTCGAGATCGGCATGTCGGAATACGATGCGACGATCATCTATATGCCGCTCGAGGAATCGCAGCTCTATTTTAATGCCGAAGGCCTCGTCCAGTCGATCGAGCTGTTCGTCGACAATCCGGATAATATCGACGACCTGCGCCCGAAGATCGAGGCGGCGGCGGGCCGCCAGATCTTCATCACCGACTGGCGCCAGCGCAACCAGACCTTCTTTTCCGCGCTTCAGGTGGAGCGTAACGTCATGTTCATGATCCTGACCCTGATCGTGCTGGTGGCGGCGCTCAACATCATCTCCGGCCTGATCATGCTGGTGAAAGACAAGGGCAGCGATATCGCCATCCTGCGCACCATGGGTGCGGGGGCGGGTGCGATCATGCGTATCTTCTTCATGACCGGGGCGGCGATCGGCATCGTCGGAACGTTCGCCGGCGTCCTGCTCGGCGTGCTCGTCTGTCTCAACGTCGAATCCATCCGCCAGTTCTTCTCCTGGGTCTCGGGTACCATCCTCTTTGATCCGCAACTCTATTTCCTCAGCCAGCTGCCGGCGGAGATGAGCTTTGGCGAGACCTTCTCGGTGGTCATGATGGCGCTCGTTCTTTCCTTCATCGCGACCATCCTTCCGGCCTGGCGAGCCTCCCGGCTCGATCCTGTCCAGGCCCTCCGATACGAATAGGACCCACATCCTTCATGGCACCCAAAACCGTCTTGCAGCTCTCGGGCGTCGAACGTCACTATGGCCAGGGCGAGACCACGCTTTCGATCCTGAAGGGGGCTGATTTCGACCTGAAGACCGGCGAGATCGTCGCGCTGGTCGCCCCGTCCGGCACAGGCAAGTCGACGCTTCTGCATCTCGCCGGCCTGCTCGAACATCCCGACGCCGGCGAAGTCTTTCTCGCCGGGCATGCCTGCAACGGACTTCCCGATGCGGAGCGGACCGCGATGCGCCGCAACCAGATCGGTTTCGTCTACCAGTTCCACCATCTCCTGCCGGAATTTTCCGCGGTTGAGAACATCATGATGCCGCAGCTGATCGCCGGCCTCTCCAAGGCCGAGGCAAAGGAGCGGGCGGCTCAGCTTCTGGACTACATGCGCATCGGCCACCGCGCCGAACATCGCCCCTCTGAGCTTTCCGGCGGCGAACAGCAGCGCGTGGCGATCGCCCGCGCCGTCGCCAACGCCCCGCGCGTGCTTCTCGCCGACGAACCGACCGGCAATCTCGACCCGAAGACTGCATCCTATGTCTTTGACGCGCTGGAAGCCCTGGTGCGCCAGTCCGGCCTCGCGGCCCTGATCGCCACCCACAACCACGACCTCGCCAGCCGCATGGACCGCCGCGTGACGATCGAGGGCGGCAAAGTCGTCGAGATGTGAAGAAGCGCGCCGTCACCCATAGCGCCCCTCATCCCCCTGCCGGGACCTTCTCCCCGTTCTGACGGGGAGAAGGGATATGCTGCGACCTCTCCGTTCCTCTCCGGCGGCCCATTCGCCGTCAGTAATCGAGGCGAGGCCGGTGCGGCTTGCGTCCCTTCTCCCCGTCAGAACGGGGAGAAGGTCCCGGTAGGCGGATGAGGGGCTTATTCCATGCGGACTGCCCCCTCCGTGCGAGGACGCTCCCGAACACTTCCCCCAGCCATTTTAATACCTTACCCCAATCCACGTCCTCTCTCATCCCCGCCCTCCCAGCCTATGCCTACAATCTCACCGTTCGGTCACGGATACACCGGCAGGCGTGCTGGCGAGGCGGGACCGGCGCGGACGTCAAGGGCAAGACGCAAAACCTTGGCGTTCGGGTTCGCGGAAAATGGTCTCCCTCAGGCGACAACGGGGAGAGGTGAAGGCAAACGGACCGAGCCTTCGTCTCTTGATGCCCGAAAGCGCGCGCCGGACGTGCTTGTGCGGCACACATGGTGGCTGACCGGATGGTGTCGCCGGATTTTTCAAAGTCCGACCGATACTATCGGAGAAACCGGCGGAGATCCGTGGAAGCCTTTCCGATCAGATCGGATGGGGCGCCATGGGTCATACGAACACCGTCCGGAAAGGCCACGGCAGAGGGACCGAAGTCGCGGATATTAACCGCCGAACGGGGCGCTGAAAGGTGTCACTTATTACTTATCTTACGAGGAGGCAGCTTTCAGCGCGCCGTCCGAAATTGCTCATGCCCGGATGGTCACCAGTCCGGACGTATCCACATGCGCCGATCCGGCCGAACCTCGCCGTTAACACCTTGTTTACCAGGTGAGGGAGGATATCGCGATATGTTTGTTTCCGGTCTGTTCTTTTATTGACTCTCAAACAAAATGAGAACAAAATAAAAACATAAGAGAACACGGGAGACGACGATGACTGACCTGTTTCGTGACATTGCCGCATTCGCTTCCATCGCCACCTTCGTGGCCAGCCTTTCCATGATCATGATGGCCATGTGATCGGACGTCCAGCCGGTCCCTCGGCCGAAAGGCGTTGAGGAGGGAAATCCGAACTGGACTCTCAAAGCCCTGCGCCGGACAATAGCCTGATTCATGAGATGGTTCCCGCTTCATCAAACGGGTAAGGCGCAGGCATGGCAGATACAGCGGACGTAAAATCGGGATCGGAAAAGCTGGGGGACACCCCTCAGTTCGTTCACCTGCGCGTCCATTCCGCCTATTCGCTTCTTGAAGGCGCCTTGCCGCTCAAGAAGATCCTCTCGAAGGCGATCGCGGACAATCAGCCGGCGATCGCGATCACCGACACCAACAATCTGTTCGTCGCGCTGGAATTCGCCCAGAAGGCAATCGGCGACGGCCTGCAGCCGATCATCGGCTGCCAGCTGTCGATCGATATGGAAGACCAGTCGGACGAGCGGCGCAACAGCCACCAGCAGCTCGCCAAGCTGCCGGCGATCGTCGTGCTGGCGGCCAACGCCGTCGGTTACGAACGGCTTGTGGACCTGATCAGCCGCGCCTATCTCGGCGACGAGGGGCATCAGTCCATCCATATCAGCCGCTCCTGGCTGGAGGACGGCGGCACCGAGGGGCTGATCGCACTGACCGGCGCAGGCACCGGTCCCGTCGACGTGGCTCTGAAGGAAGGCAATGCTACGCTTGCCGAAGCGAGACTCCTGAAGCTCAAGGAGATATTCGGCGATCGGCTTTATGTCGAACTGCAGCGCCACGGCGCCTACGATCGGCGCCACGAGCACAAGATCGTCACGCTCGCCTACGACCACGACCTGCCGCTGGTCGCGACCAACGAGGCCTTCTTTCCCACCAAGGCCGATTACGATGCGCATGACGCGCTGATGGCGGTTGCCCACAACGCGATCGTCTCGGACGATACCCGCTTCCGCCTGACGCCCGACCATTATCTGAAGAGCCGCGCCGAAATGGCAAAGCTGTTCGCCGACCTGCCGGAGGCGCTCGAAAACACCGTCGAGATCGCGCAGCGCTGCTCCTTCGTGCTGAAGACCCGCAATCCGATCCTGCCGCGCTTCACCGGCGCCACCGACGATCCGGCGGAAGCCGAACGCGCCGAGGCCGAAGAGCTGCGCCGCCAGTCCGTCGAAGGCCTCGAAGAGCGCATCGCAACGCTCGGCATGACGCGCGGTTATACCGAACAGGATTATCGGGACCGGCTGGATTTCGAGCTCAGCGTCATCGAGAAGATGAAGTTCCCGGGCTACTTCCTGATCGTTGCCGATTTCATCAAATGGGCGAAGCAGCAGGGCATCCCGGTTGGTCCCGGCCGTGGTTCGGGTGCGGGTTCGCTGGTCGCCTATGCGCTGACGATTACCGACGTCGATCCGCTGCGTTTCTCGCTGCTGTTCGAGCGCTTTCTCAATCCCGACCGCGTCTCGATGCCGGACTTCGACATCGACTTCTGCCAGGATCGCCGCGAAGAGGTGATCCGCTACGTGCAGCAGAAATACGGCCGCGAGCAGGTGGCGCAGATCATCACCTTCGGTTCGCTGCAGGCACGCGCCGCCTTGCGCGACGTCGGCCGCGTGCTCGAAATGCCCTATGGCCAGGTCGACAAGATCTGCAAGTTGGTGCCGAACAACCCGGCCAACCCGACGCCGCTGTCGAAGGCGATCGAGGAGGATCCGAAATTCCAGGAGGAGGCCGACAAGGAACCGGTCGTCGCCCGCCTTCTCGATATTGCCCAGAAGATCGAAGGCCTCTACCGCCACGCCTCGACCCACGCCGCCGGGATCGTCATCGGCGACCGTCCGCTGTCGAAACTGGTGCCGATGTATCGGGACCCTCGCTCGGACATGCCGGTCACCCAGTTCAACATGAAATGGGTGGAGCAGGCGGGGCTCGTGAAGTTCGACTTCCTCGGCCTGAAGACGCTGACCGTGCTGAAGACTGCGGTCGATTTCTGCCGCAAGCGCGGCATCGAGATCGATCTCGCCAAGATCCCGCTCGACGACACCAAGACCTACGAGATGCTCTCGCGCGGCGAGACGGTCGGCGTGTTCCAGGTGGAAAGTGCCGGCATGCGCAAGGCGCTGATCGGCATGCGGCCGGACTGTATCGAGGACATTATCGCGCTCGTGGCGCTTTATCGTCCGGGCCCGATGGAGAACATTCCGACTTACAATGCCCGCAAGCACGGCGAGGAGGAAATCGAGTCGATCCACCCGACGATCGACCACCTTCTGAAGGAGACCCAAGGGGTTATCGTCTACCAGGAGCAGGTGATGCAGATCGCCCAGGTGCTCTCGGGCTATTCGCTCGGCGAGGCCGACCTGCTGCGCCGCGCCATGGGCAAGAAGATCAAGGCGGAGATGGACCAGCAGAGCGAACGCTTTGTCGATGGCGCCATCAAGAACGGCGTCTCCAAGCCGCAAGCCAACAACATCTTCGAACTGCTGGCAAAATTCGCCAACTACGGCTTCAACAAGTCACACGCCGCGGCCTACGCCATCGTCTCCTACCAGACCGCTTTCATGAAGGCGCATTATCCGGTGGAGTTCCTCGCCGCGTCGATGACTTACGATATGTCGAACAGCGAGAAGCTGAACGACTTCCGTCAGGATGCCGGCCGCCTCGGCATCGCGGTCATTCCGCCGTCGGTGCAGACCTCGTTCCGGCATTTCGAGACCGGCGACAACAGGATCTATTACGCGCTGGCCGCCATCAAGGGCGTCGGCGAGTCGGCGGTCGATCACATCACCGAAGTGCGCGGCGATGTGCCGTTTGCCAGCATCGAGGACTTCTGCCTGCGGATCGACCCGAAACAGGTCAACCGCCGCGTCATGGAAAGCCTGATCTCGGCGGGTGCCTTCGATTGTTTCGGCCGCGACCGCGCCGAACTGAGCGGCGGTCTCGACCGCATCATCGGTTACGCCCAGCGCGCGCAAGGGGAGAAGGTCAGCGGCCAGCACGACATGTTCGGCTCGTCCTCCGCCTCCGGCCCGGAAACGCTGATCTTTCCGGCCTTCACGCCGTGGATGCCGTCCGAAAAGCTGATGCGCGAATACCAGGTGCTCGGCTTCTATCTCTCCGCCCACCCGCTCGATGCCTATGCCAGCGTGCTCGCCAAGATGCGCGTCCAGAATTTCGCGGATTTTTCCGCCGCCGTGAAACAGGGCGCTACCGCCGGCCGACTGGCGGGAACGGTGACCAGCAAGCAGGAGCGCAAGACCCGTACCGGCAACAAGATGGGCATCGTCACCTTCTCGGATGCGACCGGCCAGTTCGAGGCCGTGCTGTTCTCGGAGGGGCTGGCGCAATATCGAGACCTGCTCGAGCCCGGCAAGTCGCTGGTCATCACCGTGCAGGCGGAGGAGCGGCCGGAAGGTATTGGCCTGCGCATCCAGACCGCGCAGTCGCTTGAGGAAAAGTCGGTGCAGATGCAGAAGGCGCTGCGCGTCTTCGTGCGCGATTCAGGCCCGATGCGCGCGGTTGCCCGGCACCTGAATGCCCGGGGCGACGGGCTGGTGTCCTTCGTGATCATCAAGGATGACGGGAAGCGGGAAATCGAGGTGGAGCTGACGGAAAAATACCGCATCTCGCCGGAAATCGCCGCGGCGTTGAGGACGGCGCCGGGCGTTCTCGATGTCGAGCTGGTCTAGGAGACTTTAATAGAGGCCGTAGGCGCGGGGCTTGGCGTCCGTCCGCCGCTGACTGACCGGCTGCGGCTTGGTGATCGACGACTGCATCTGCGCTTCGGCAACCCGCTCCACCGGGCGGGTGATGGTGATGAAATCGGTGCCGTCGCCGGTGTCCGGGCCGATGCCCTGGTCGTTGATCGTCAGGGACGAACCGTCGCTGATCAGCGTTTCGATCCGGTCTCGAATGTCGGCCGGGATTTCGATGCGGCTGAGGGCCTGTGCGGCAGCACCGGGCGCATAAGGGTTGTCGGCCACAGTGATCCCGAGCCGCTGCTTCACCGCGGCACTGAGGCCATTCGGCACGGTGATGCTGTGCCATTCGGCCGTCTCTTCCTTGCGTTCGACCTTGTCGACGCTGAAGAAATGCGTGCCGAGCGCGATTTCGGGATCCTTGATGCCGACCGGAGCCTCGAACACGGGCTGGAAATTCTGGCGCACCATGATCTGACCCATCGGCGGACGCGGCTTGCCGGCGGTCTCATAGAGCGAGGCCAGGAATTCCGGCGTCACCAGCGCGCCCTTGGGCGACAGGTTCTTCCAGCGCTTGAAGCCGGCAATCGCGCTGCGGGTCATCGGACCGGCGGAGCCGTCGCCGCCACCGGTGTCGAAACCGAGCTGCTGCAGCAGGATCTGGGCATCCATCAGCGTCTCGCGGTCGCCGCGGCGGGTGATCAGGATGCGAAGCGGCGCGGCATCTTCC